>JAYZHY010000041.1:0-4251 GCA_036166115.1 Pseudomonadota bacterium
TGATTTAACAAAAAATATATTGGTATTTGTTGTTGTTGCAGTGGTAATGATGTCTGTCTTCCAGAATTTTAGTGGTTTAAGTACGAGTAGAATTGAAAGACAAGATTATTCAGAGTTTTTAAGCCAAGTGCGTTCGGGGCAGATTGAAAGGGTTGAGTTTCAAGGAGACAAAATTACTTATGGTAACAGGGAGCCGCTTTCTTATTACACTATAAGCCCCGAAACAGACAACAATGCATTAATAGGGCTGCTTGAAAGCAATAATGTTCGATTTACAGCAGAAGAACCAGAGAGCCAAAGTTTAATCAGCCAGCTGCTGATTAGTTCTTTCCCAATTCTTTTGTTAATTGCAGTATGGGTTTACTTCATGAGGCAAATGCAGGGCGGAGGCGGACGTGGTGCTATGTCTTTTGGGAAAAGTAAAGCCAAATTACTAGGGGAAGATAATGTAAAAATTACTTTTGATGATGTGGCTGGAATCGATGAAGCCAAACAAGAATTATCAGAAGTTGTAGATTTTCTTCGTGATCCCAGAAAATTTCAGCGCCTAGGAGGAAAGATTCCTAAAGGCGTGCTTACAGTTGGGCCACCAGGTACCGGTAAAACTCTACTCGCAAAAGCAATTGCAGGTGAAGCTAAAGTCCCTTTCTTCACAATTTCTGGGTCTGATTTTGTTGAGATGTTTGTTGGTGTCGGTGCTTCGCGTGTTCGTGATATGTTTGATCAAGCAAAGAAACAGGCACCTTGTATTATATTTATTGATGAATTAGATGCTGTTGGTAGGCACAGAGGAGCAGGCCTTGGCGGTGGTCATGATGAAAGAGAGCAGACACTTAACCAAATGCTTGTTGAAATGGATGGCTTTGAAGGCAATGAAGGCGTCATAGTAATTGCAGCAACAAATAGACCCGATGTATTGGATCCGGCTTTATTGAGACCTGGAAGATTTGATCGCCAAGTAGTAGTTCCATTGCCAGATATCCGTGGCCGTGAAGCTATTCTAAAAATTCACATGCGGAAAGTACCGTTAGCAAAGGATGTTGATCCCTCTATTATCGCACGAGGAACACCTGGATTTTCTGGTGCAGACTTAGCCAATTTAATTAATGAGGCTGCATTATTTGCTGCAAGAGAGAGCAAGCGAAAAGTAACAATGGAGGAATTTGAACAAGCAAAAGACAAAATCATGATGGGTACTGAACGGCGATCAATGGTGATGAGTGACAAAGAAAAACTTAACACTGCTTACCATGAAGCAGGGCATGCAATTGTTGGTTACATTGTTCCTGATCATGATCCAGTTCATAAGGTTACAATTATCCCAAGAGGAAGAGCGCTTGGTGTGACGATGTACCTTCCGGAAGAGGATAAATACAGTATTTCAAAGGAAAAACTAGAAAGTAATATATCATCTTTATTTGGAGGTCGGCTTGCTGAGGAAATGACTTTAGGGCCAGATGGCGTTACTACTGGCGCTTCAAACGATATAGAAAGAGCAACTGAGATAGCCAGAAATATGGTCACTAAATGGGGGTTATCTGAAAAACTAGGTCCCCTCACATATAGCGAAGATGAGGGAGAGGTTTTTCTAGGTAGATCTGTTACTCAACACAAACAGATATCACCAGAGACAGCTAAAATAATTGATATTGAAGTAAGAAGGATAATCGACAGGAATTATAAACGTGCCAAGGAAATCCTAAGAAAACACAAAAAGGAATTAAAAGTGATGGCGGATGCTCTGATGAAATTTGAAACGATTGATAGAGAGCAAATCATAGATATCATGGAAGGGCGATCCCCTAAACCGCCTGCAGGATGGGAAGATAAAAACAACAAAATTCAAACAAAAAAGAAAAAGAAGGCCAAGAAAAATAGTGTTCCACCGGTAATTGGTGGCCCAGCAAGTCAACACTAAGCCAGATACTTTTTATCATGTTTCTTAATTTGGGTAATCGCTCAATCGATCTATCATCACCAAAAATAATGGGCGTCATTAATATGACTCCTGATTCTTTTTCAGATGGTGGAAGATTTCGAACAATTAAAGATGCGTTGCTTGCGTGTGAAGAAATGAGAGATGAAGGCGCTTCAATTATTGATATTGGTGGAGAGTCAACTCGACCAGGCTCAGAAAAGGTAAGTACGCAGACTCAAATTGATAGAGTAATTCCGTTGATCCAGGCAATAAAAAAAAATATGGATATAGTTTTATCTATTGATAGCGGTGACCCAAAGGTAATAAAAGAAGCAATCAATAATGGCGTTGAAATTGTTAATGATGTGTATGCACTAAAGAATAAAGGGTCTATTGACGTTGTCTGCAAAGAAAGAAAAGCTGTTTGCTTGATGCATATGAAAGGAAAACCGTTAACCATGCAAATCGACCCAACTTACAAAAAACTTCCTGAAGATGTCGTGGATTTTTTGGAAGATAGAGTAAATGTATGTATTGCTGCAGGTATAAATAAGAATCAAATTTTTGTAGACCCAGGCTTCGGATTTGGAAAAACATTGCAGCATAATTTATTGATCCTAAAGTTTTTGAATGCTTTTAAAAAGATTGGAGTTCCTATATGTGTAGGGGTTTCTCGGAAGAAGTTTATAGGGGATATTACGAATAAACCTATAGGAGAGAGATCGCCTGGAAGCTTAATGGCAGCGATGATTGCTGTTCAAAATGGTGCTAGTATTATACGTACACATGATGTAGCAGCAACTAAGGGTGCTCTTGAGGTAGCAAGCGCACTGGATTTGGTAGAATCAATTTAAATTGTGATTTATCTTTATTCATTTTGAAAACTGCTGAAACTTGTTAATATTGGTTTATTATTCTCCTTTTTAAAGTATTAGATACTATGAAACATTTTGGAACAGATGGTATAAGAGGGTCTGTCGGCAAAGATACAATGACGGCTGAATTTGCTCTTCGTTTAGCTAATGCTTCAGCACAAGCACTGGCTCCAGATGGAGGGACAGTATTAATTGGTAAAGATACTAGAATATCTGGGTATATGTTTGAGTCTGCACTCGAAGCTGGATTTGTTTCAGCTGGTATGGATGTTAAGCTTCTTGGGCCAATTCCAACACCTGCTATCGCTTATCTCGTTAAGAAATATGAGGCCGAGTTGGGTATTGTTATAAGCGCTTCCCATAATTCATTTAAAGATAATGGAATTAAATTCTTTAACGCTAAAGGCATGAAATTAAGTAATGATATAGAAAAAATAATAGAAAAATTATTGGAAAAACCAACACATACAAAAGATTCAATCGATTTAGGTCGAGCCACAATTGATTCATTAGCAAGAGAGCGTTACCAGGAATTTTGTATCTCTACTTACGAAAACGACGAAGATTTAGCAGATCTAAAAGTAATCTTTGATGCTGCTAATGGTGCTGCTTATAAGGTCGGCCCAAGAATTTTAAATAATTTAGGGGCTCAAGTACTGTCTATTGGCTGCTCGCCTAATGGTAAAAATATAAATGAGAATTGCGGATCAACTCATCCAGAACTTTTACAACAAACTGTCAAAGCAATAAATGCAGATGTTGGTATAGCGCTAGATGGAGATGGGGATAGAGTCGTTATGGTAGATGAGCAAGGAAACTTATTGAATGGTGATGAGTTATTGTATGTATTGGCTGTCGATTATAAAAAACGTAAAAAATTAAAAGATCCAGTTGTTGGAACGGTATTAAGTAATATGGGTTTAGAGTTAGCGCTAAAAAATCATAATATCAATTTTGTGAGATCAAAAGTAGGAGACCGAAATATTCTCGAGCTTTTGAATGACACTGGAGGTAATTTAGGCGGTGAAGCATCTGGTCATATGATCTGCATGGATTATGCTGAAACGGGTGATGGTTTGATTGCAGCTATACAAGTTCTTGAGATCATGAAACGGACAAAGAAGACATTGAGTGAGTTAATGTTAAATTATATAAAAATATCACAAGTTAATGATAATATTGAACTTAATAAATATATTGATATAGAAAATTCAAAAAAAATCAAAGAAGCAGTGCATAAAATTGAATGCCAAATTCCAGGTAACGGGCGAGTAATACTAAGGTCTTCAGGCACAGAACCTTTAATTCGCATTATGATTGAAGGTGAAGATCAAGAGCAATTAAATATTCTGATGGGACAACTTAAGGCAGAAGTTAATGCCATTATTAATTAATGCAGGTAATGGTTAAATATGATTGCTTTGGCAGAATTGGAATTGTATGCTTCCGTTCTTTTTG
>JAYZHY010000042.1:0-6893 GCA_036166115.1 Pseudomonadota bacterium
CTGGAGAAGTACAATGCATTAAATTGGGATAAAGTCATTTCAGCCAATTGACATTTTTTCTTATATGGAATATATGTTTTCAAGGGTTAACGTATCTTAAGAGATTTATTAACTACACATAATTTAAAGGCAATCGTTTGAAGCATTTCGATACAATAATAATTGGTGGTGGGCATAACGGCCTTGTTTGTGCGAACTATTTAGCAAAAGCCGGTCAGGCGGTTATTGTGCTAGAGGCATCGGAGAATTTTGGTGGATTGGCATCAACCAGAACATTCTTCCCTGATTTCAAAGTAAATATTGCTCATGCGATTAACCAATTCTCAGGTGAAATCAATTCTGATTTGAATCTATCTAAATTTGGCTACAAACCTTCCAGTAAACCGTTATCAAATATTGGTCTTAATCTTGAGGGAGAACATGTCACTATATTTGAAGATGGGGTAGATGGAGTGTCTGATAAAGATACAAATAGTTACCAAAAATATATATCTTCATTGAGACAATTCGCTAAAGCACTGAAGCCTTTTTGGATGAAAACCATACCAAGGCTGAATGTTCATAGTGTTAAAGAGGCACTAACTTTTGTGCAAATCGGTTTAAAACTTAAAATGCTTGGAAAAAAAGATATGCGTGAATTTTTGCGAATCTTTTCTTTACCCGTTCGAGATTTGATGGATGAGTTTTTTGATTCCGATCTACTTAAGGCAACATTGAGTTGGGATGCCCTGATTGGCTCTTCTCAGGCCCCCCGATCACCAAATAACAGTATCTTAACATTGCTTTATAGGATGGCAGGCGAGCATTATGGGCATTATTCTATTCCTGAGTTTGGTGTTAATGGATTAGTCAACGCATTGGTCGATTCTGCAAAGAATGCTGGCGTTGAATTAAAATTAGATTCGAGAGTGACAAAGATTTCTATTGACGGAAATAGAGATGGGCTAAAGGCAGTTGGCGTAAAAATAGGGGATAGAGATGAAATTACTGCAGATAGGATTGTGTCTGCCATTGACCCTAAACAAACATTTATAGATTTAGTGGGCACTGAGTGCCTTGAAATTGAGTTTTCAAATAGAATTAATAGATTAAGAACTCAAGGCTATGTTGCGAAGTTACATCTAGCGTTGTCTGAGCTACCGAAGTTTAAAGGTATAGAGTCACCTGATGCTCGATTAATTATTGCATCAAATATGGATAAGATTGAATTTGCTTGGGATGACGCCAAATATGGCCAATGTCCTAAAGAGCCAGTTATGGAGGTGACAATACCTTCTATTTATGATCAATCCCTAGCTCCAAAAGGTAAGCATGTTTTGTCAGCAAATATTATGTATATCCCATACCAAAATAATGACAGTTGGTCTGATGAGGAAAAGAAAAAGTTAGTGGATAAACTTATAGAAACTTTATCCTTGTATGCACCAGGAATTAAAGATCACATATTGCATTCTGAACTTTTGACACCTAATGATCTTGAGAGAATATTTAATGTCACTGGAGGTCACTGGCATCATGCTGAATTGGCCTTGGATCAAATGTTAATGATGAGGCCGACTTATGAGTCAGCTCAATATAAGACACCCATCAATGGATTATATGTATGTGGTGCAGGATGTCATCCTGGTGGAGGTATTATGGGTGCCGCTGGACATAATGCAGCAAAAGAGATTCTGACATGAAGAAATATGATGCCATTGTTGTTGGGGCCGGTCATAACGGTTTAACCAATGCAGCATATCTTGCAAGAGCAGGGTTAGATACAGTAGTGCTAGAGAAAAATGACTACATAGGCGGTGCCGCAGTTACCCGAGAAATGCATGATGGTTGGTTTTATTCTAGTTGTTCTTATGTTTGTTCAATGATGCGCCAAGCCATTCATCGTGACTTAGATTTAACAAAACATGGACTGATTTTGGTGCCTTATCTTGGGACTGTTAATTTTGGTGATAACGGTGATACGCTCTCTGCGTACCATTCTGAGGGGCCTTATTACAATGAATTGAGAGCACGTTCACCACATGATGCCGATGCCATGTTTCGATTTCAGGCTGATCTTAATCGATATGCACAATTAATACGTAAAACGTTACTCAGGACACCTCCAGACCCGACATCTTTGCGTCCAAGGGATATAAAAGAGATGTTATTTTTGGCAAAAGAATTTGGCGCACTTGGCGAGAAAGAAATTTATGAATACATACGTTTTTTCACAATGAGTGCGGCTGAATATTTAGAAGATTACTTTGAAGATGATTTGATTAAGGCTGCGATGGCTAGCGCTGGAATTATTGGCACTGCTTTAGGTGTCTATTCACCCGGTTCCGCATATATCTTGCTGCATCATGTTATGGGTGATGTAGATGGCAGTATTGGAGCTTGGGGACTAGCTAGAGGTGGTATGGGTGCAATTTCAAATGCACTCGCCGGTGCTTTTAAGAAAGCAGAGGGTGAAATTAGAGTCAACGCTCCGGTACAGCAAATTATTGTAAAGAATGGTAAAGCAGTTGGCGTAGTAATTGAGGGAGGAGAAGAAGTTTATGCTTCTATAGTGGTTTCGAATCTCGATGCAAAGAGAACCTTTACCAAGATAATGGATAAGAAAGATTTACCAGATGGGATATACGAAAAAGCAAAGAATTTTAAAATAAGAGGTTCTTCTGGAAAGGTCAATATAGCACTTTCAAGTTTACCTAAATTTACTAATCTGCCCGATAACAAATACATTAATAGAGGAGGGCAAGGGTTTACCGGATCTCTTAAAACGATGGAAAAGGCTTATGATTGTTGGAAAAGAGGTCATTGGTCTGATAACCCTTTTATTGAGTCTGTGATTCCTTCTGCATGGGATCCAACTGTTGCTCCACCAGGAAAGCATTGGATGTCTAATTTTATTCAATATTGTCCAGCAGAATTGGCTGATGGTCCTTGGACTCCTGAAAAACGTGAGCAGTTTGGCCAAACTGTGGTCGATAAGATAGAAAGGTATTCACCAGGTTTTAAGGATCTAATTGTGCATATGGAAGTTCGCACCCCTCATGAAATTGAAAAAGAAGTTGGATTGACTGAGGGCAATATCTTTCAAGGGGAATTAACCATCGACCAACTCTTATTTAACCGTCCTTTTCCTGGATTTTCTCAGTATCGGATGCCAATAAAGAATATGTACATGTGTGGATCGTCAACCCATCCTGGTGGGGGGGTTTCATCAGCATGTGGCGCTAATGCAGCCAGAGAAATCTTAATGGATTTACGCAAACCAAATACTGTACCTGAGGATGATTGTTACGATGAGTAGCATTGAAAAAAAATATTCAGACGAGTGTCTTAAACTTTCACCATTTCACGAAAGGCAGGCCGCTCTGAATATTAGGGATTCTTGGTCTATATGGAATGGATATAAGTTTGCTGAATATTATTATGACGCTGAATATGAGTATTTCTGCGTAAGAAATACTTGTGGCACATACGATATCTCTCCAATGCAGAAATATTTAGTTAGAGGCGGTGATGCAGAATCCATGTTAAATAGGATGGTGACACGAGATATTTCCAAGCTCAAAAATAATCGGGTAACTTATGTGTGCTGGTGCACCAATGAAGGGCGTATGATTGATGATGGCACTATATTTAAGCTGAGTGCGAATGAATTTATGCTGACTTGTGGCAGCCCCAGTTTAGCTTGGTTAAGAAAAGCCAGTTTTGGGTACAATGATATTGTGGTGGAGGATGTAACAGATACATTGGCTGGATTATCATTTCAAGGACCAACAACTTTCTCCGTATTAAAGGCCATGGGCCTTAAAGGTATTGAAAAGCTCAAACCATTCGACTTTTCTCTCTTTGACTTTGCTGGGGTTGAATTAATGATTTCACGAACTGGCTTTACGGGAGATTTGGGTTATGAACTTTGGATTGATAAGAAGCACGCATTGTCTTTATGGGATAGATTGTATGCCACTGGTGAAAATTACGGAATTCAACCATTTGGTGAATCAGCCACCAATATGGCTCGACTTGAGGCCGGTTTTATAATGCCTTACATGGAATTTAACGAGGCTTTAAAAACTGTTCACTATCAACATGATCAAACACCTTTTGAATTAAATTTAGGGTGGTTGGTCGATTTTGATAAACCTCTTTTTAATGGACGCGATGCATTGCTTTTAGATAAGAAGAATGGACCAAAATATACGCTGACAAAATTGGATATTGAAGGAAACAAGCCAGCTGAAGATTCCTATATATATAGCGATAAAGCCTGTACTCAAGAAATTGGTTATGTCACCTCTGCAATGTGGTCGCCAGCCGTTAAAGCAAATATAGCCATGGCAATGATAAAAACTGAATACCTAGAAGGCGAATTGTGGGCTGAAATATATTATGAGAAAGAATTACGGCAGTACGATAAAGTGGCTCGTTGCAAAGCTACGAATAAGCCTTTCTGGGCGCCAGATCGAGCAAGAATGACTCCACCAGAAAACTTTTAGATATAATTTTTGATTGGCTCAATGACATCTAAATTAGTATCTCGACAGACCTTAAAAGTGGCTATTTATAGCTTATTGCTGATTAATTTTGCTCTTTATGTAATCGATGATATCAGGGTGGCGTCATACACAATGAGAAACGGTGGCTCTTTGTTAGAGTGGACAAGGTCATTTGCCACCACTATCGATGAATCTGCTTGGTTTGTATTGCTCTTTTTGTTTGAGTTGGAAACTTATTTGCTTTCAAAGCAAACACTGAATCGACCAATAATAAATGGATTAATGCAAGGTGTGCGCATATTTTGTTATGCGTTTTTAATGCACTCAGTCTATGCTTTCAGTGTGATTTATATTGATCTACTTCAGGTCAATCAGGTTCCAAATATTATTAATTTATGTGAAATGGTACCCATGGATCTTGCTTTCGTTAGGAATCTGGCTTACACGGTACTTGATGCTGAAAATTGCTTGACATTGTCTTCAGCAGAGACATTCTATTTCACGGAACCAGGGTTGGTTGTATCGGATTTCAGTGGCTTAAGTTTAGAGAGGAATTTGGCACTGGTGGATATTTTGGAAGTTTTGGTATGGTTAATAATTTTGATGACTATTGAAAGTATGGTGTGGTTGCAAGAACGCTCCATTACTCAAGGTAAACTGGTTTCTTTTATTACTGGGGCAAAATATATTCTCTATACTTCATTGTGGTTGATGGCTGCTTTTTGGACTTATCTCGGTCATTATTATTTTGCATGGGATGAAGCTTTATGGATTATTGGATTCATTTCTATCGAAATGAATGTATCCGAACGGAAGAGAGAAATTGAAAAGGAAGTAATTACTGGAACATAATATTTATTTTTTGCAGATAAATTTTGTTTTGTAAAATCGTTTATACATTTGGACCATCAATTCACATCCGACCGCATTGACACAGTACTTTATCAGAATTACTTTTTCTTCCTAATCGCCCATCCCTGACCCGTCTCTCACTTTGACAAAATAACATATCACCGGGTCTGCAATCTTCGGGAGTTAGTTCTTTTTTTGAATTTTTTAAGGTTTGCAAAAACTTTAATAACTGCATTTGTTGATTGTTACTTATAATTTCGTCAGAGTTTGATATTTCTATTTCAGCGGCAGCCAATAAAGATAAGAAATCTTCATACTTCATCTCTAATAAATCAGCATATTCTTGAGCAGTTATTTCTACTGGAGTGACACTTGACTCAACAGGAGAAGTTGATTCTAAGGCCTCCTTGGATTGTTGCCATGCATTTATGTTTCCATTAAAACAAAAACAGACCAATACGGCGAATAGATATTTATTTTTAATTGTTTAGCTCACCAGAGGTTTCTGCAATCTATCAGTATTCATTGGACGTTATGTTTATGTATCACTCCGCCTTTCATCACGAAATTTACTTTTTCCATTAACCGAATATCCTCCAATGGATTGCCCGGAACAGATATGATGTCAGCAATTTTTCCATTTTCTATGCTTCCTAATGTTTTATCTAGATCTAGGAACTTGGCTGCAACCAATGTAGCAGATTGTATTGCTTCCATTTCAGGCATGCCCCCCTTAACCATTAAGGCAAATTCTTGTCCATTGTCACCGTGAGCTGAGACACCAGTATCGGTACCAAAAACAATTGGCACACCGTATTCGTAGGCTTCTGCAAATGTTTTAATTGCTATGGGTCCTATTTCAATAGCTTTTGGGCGAACCAAATCAGGAAAGAATCCATCAATCTTTGCTTTGTCTGCGACCCAGCTTCCCGCAAGCAGTGTTGGAACAAATACTGTGCCACGTTGCTTCATTAATTTCATCACGTCGCGGTCCATGTAGGTTCCGTGTTCAATCGAAGCTACGCCAGCAATAACCGCGCGTTTCATTCCTTCGGTGCCATGCGCGTGCGCAGCCACTCCCATGCCATAGTCTTTTGCGGTATCGACAATTGCTTTTAATTCTTCATCTGTAAATTGTGGATTTTGCCCGCTCTTAGCGACACTTAGAACGCCACCTGTAGCAGTGATTTTAATCCAATCAGCACCATCTTTATAACGTTGCCTGACTGCTTTTTTGGCATCATCAGCTCCATTTACAATGCCATCTTTTGGTCCGTCATCCCTCATTATTTTTTTTGCCCAGCCATTTGTTGAGTCTCCATGACCCCCGGTCGAACTGAGAGTTTTGCCTGCTGTAAGAATCATGGGTCCTGGAACTACACCATTTTTTATGGCTTTTCTAAGAGCAATGGTCACGTTGTATGAATCGCCTAAATTACGTACCACGGTAAATCCTGCATCCAAGGTTCGTTTCGCGTACATGGAAGCATTTAATGCATAATCGGCTTCGTTTAAAATAAATCGTTGTAACCGACTGTTTGCACTATATTC
>JAYZHY010000043.1:0-2640 GCA_036166115.1 Pseudomonadota bacterium
TAAGTTTTTTTATATTTTGCGGCATTACTTGTTCAATAAATTCTTTTGCATCATCAAATGCTTTCTTTTCGTCGATTAGGATTTCCCCAATATCATTTGTAAAATAATCTCTTAACGCTCGAAGTACTGCATTGCTTTCTTTGTATATTAAGAATGGCGAAGGTTTTTTTACGATAACGGTCTTTATTGCCTCCCATATAGCCAGCAAATTATTCATATCCCATTCAAGTTCTTCTGGTGTTCTATCTATTCCTGCAGTTCTGAGAATGACGCTCATGTTTTTTGGTATATTGATTGCCCCCAAAGATGTTCTTGCGTAGTCCCGATCTTGACCTGTAATTCGCCTTGATATTCCACCAGATTTTGATTTATTTGGTTTTAAAACAATGAATCGACCAGCAAGACTTACATAAGTAGTTAATGCAGCACCTTTTTTACCTCGTTCTTCTTTGTCTATTTGGACGACTATTTCTTGTCCTTCTTTGAGCACTTCTTTTATGTTTGGACGGGTATTAGGTTTTATATCTTTTATAAAATATTCATTTGATATTTCTTTTAGAGGAAGAAAGCCATGACGCTCAGCACCGTAATTCACAAATGCTGCCTCAAGGCTAGGTTCTATTCGAGTGATCTCACCTTTATAGATGTTCGCCTTTTTTCTTTCGTTTGATGGGAGCTCTATGTTTAAGTCATAGAGATTTTGGCCATCTACCATGGCCATCCGCAACTCTTCTTTTTGAGTTGCATTGATTAGCATTCTTTTCATATTGCCCTACTTATTTAGTTATGGGCAACGAGTTTTTAAGTCATTAGATGAGGCGTAAGATATTGATATTTTTGTGTGTTTGATATAATAATTATTATTTTTATGATTTGTTATTGGTCTTTTAGTTAATCAAACGCGGTGTATATTTTCTTATTATGCGCTAGCTAATTTACTCGCTACCTTTTTAGTCTACACTCAAATTTTCTTGTTCCTTGAGGGTAGAAAGAATTCTTTAGTAATTTATTTTTCTTTATTTTATATATGTTATGGGTTAAATATTACCCAAATTTTGGCGTAATATAACATAATTAACTGATTATTGCTTTTATTATATTGGTTAGCTCTTTAGTCTTATATCTTATGGGTGGGTAATCAATGAAACAAGAATTACAAAAAACTAAAGTAAAGAAGATAAATATAACTAAAGATGATGCAGGACAACGCATCGACAACTTTATATTGCGTAAATACAAGAGTTTACCAAGATCCAAGGTATACAGAATTCTAAGGCGTGGAGAGGTTCGAATAAACAGCGGTCGAGTATCTCCTAGTTACAAAATTAAAGAAAATGATGAATTGAGAATGCCACCGGTGATGATTCGTGAGAATACGGAATCTCCAAGTCTTGATCAGAGTAAAAGGATGCTGGATTTTATTCTTTATGAGGATAAAGAAATATTAATAATAGATAAGCCTGCAGGCATTGCTGTTCATGGAGGAAGTGGAGTTAAATTTGGTGTTATTGAATTGATAAGGGCAGCAAGGTCAGATCAAAACAATTTAGAATTAATTCACCGTATCGATCGAGAAACTTCAGGTTGTTTAATGCTATCAAAAAAAAGAAGTTTTTTAAGGTTCATGCATAAACAGTTTCGATTGGGTGCGATTAAGAAGAATTATTTTGCATTAGTTAACGGTTTCTGGCGTTTTGGAGAAAATAAGATTGATAAACCCCTTATGACTCATCATAGAAAGAATAGTGAGAGGTATGTCACTTGCGAAGCATCAGGTAAGAAAGCATTAACTAAAGTCAAATTAATAAATCAGTATAAAGATTGCGCATTAATTCAGTGTCAACCTGTGACAGGTAGAACTCATCAAATAAGAGTTCATTTAAGCGAATCGGGGTACCCAATTTTAGGTGATGAGAGATACGGTAATCATAATTTAAATATGAAGCTCAAAAAGAAAGGAATGAGAAGGTTATTCCTTCATGCTCAATCTATTGGATTTTTGGATAAGAATGGCACTGATCGTCTTTATACATCACCAATACCTAAAGATTTTGATGATTTCTTATAAATTTAAGCGTAAAACGAGTTATGAGTAACCTTCTTTTGCAAACTTTTTCTCTAGATAAACCGTTCGATGGTAAGTATGTTATTGATTGTGAATGCAGGATAAGCGAATTTGAGAAATTATCTCAGATTTTAACAGAAGGGTTAAAGGACCTAGATTCATTGGTAAGAGAAGATGTTTGGCTTAATGAAAAAGTGCATATAAGGCTTGATTTCGAAACAATTAAGCACGATACAAATATATTCACAGCTACTGGCGCTTTGAAAACAAGATTTTATTTGACTTGCCAAAAATGCTTGAAGTTGCTTGAGAATGAGATTGAAGTTCCGGTAAAACTTGCTTTGCACAATAAACGTAATGAGGTTCAGAATATGCATGGCTACGAATACTGGGAATTGACTGGAAGAAGTGTAAAAACTCTTGATTTAATAGAAGAATTGCTTATTATGGCGATCCCTTTATACATTAAACATAATGCTGATGAGGATTGTACATCTCTTGATGTAATTGAGTTTCAAAAACAACAAGTAACATTACCGTTTGCCGATTTAAAAAATAGAATAAAAAAAAGTAAC
>JAYZHY010000044.1:0-2857 GCA_036166115.1 Pseudomonadota bacterium
AAAAAAAACTTGCTGGCTTGTTTTCTGTATGATCATTCATTATCAATCAATATGATGTTTCTAATTATTAATTAATTTATTATATAAAAGATTGAGTTAGATTATGTCGAGAAAAAAAAATAAATCATCACCTAACGATTATCCCGGCCGGGTAAGAATTGTAGCCGGAAAATGGCGTAATCGATTACTAAAAGTTGCTGATGTAGAAGGATTGCGACCCACATCAGAACGCACTAGAGAAACCTTATTTAACTGGCTAGCAACGAATATCATTGGGGTCAGATGCTTGGATCTTTATGCGGGCACAGGAAGTTTGGGCTTTGAGGCTTTGTCACGTGGGGCCAAACTCTGTACTTTTATTGATCAGTCAGAATCTGCAATAAAATTAATAAAAGAGACGGCAAATGTATTAAACGCTGACAATACTTATATCTTTAAGCGAGATGCCATTAAATATTTAAATTCGAAAGAATCAGAAGTATTTGATTTGGTATTTTTAGATCCACCGTTTTCTGAAAATATATTAAACGATACACTGAGATTATTGAATGATGGTAATTGGATATCTCCTGATGGATTAGTTTATGTGGAATTTGAAACCAATCACGCCTTCCCTGATTTACCAGAAGGCTGGGCAGTGAGTCATAAAAAAAATACAGGTAATGTTTGTTTTGCACTAATAAAAGTTATTTAATTAGTACAATTGAAATGAGGATTATTAAATGACAGTAAAAGCAATGTATCCAGGCACGTTCGATCCTATGACTCTTGGTCACAGAGAGTTAGCAATTCGTGCTGCTAAAATTTTCGATAGGGTAATTGTTGCAATTGCTGCAAATCCGGAAAAGAATCCAATGTTCACATTAGACGAGCGCGTGAACATGGCTAAAGAAGTATTGCAAGATATTAAAAATGTTGAGGTTTGTGATTACTCCGGATTAACGGTGGATTTTGCAGCTGCTAATGATGTAAAAGTGATTGTAAGAGGGTTGCGGGCGGTATCGGATTTTGAATATGAATTGCAACTAGCAAATATGAACCGTTATTTAGCAAAAGATATTGAAACGGCATTCCTAACACCAACTGAGTATGCATTTATTACATCCAGTCTAGTTAGGGAAATAGCTACCATGGGCGGGAGTGTTAATGGGTTTGTCTCTCCAGCAGTTGAGAAAGTTTTAGTGGATCGTTTTAATAGAAAAAAAGATTAGCTTTGACATTTTCTACAGTAAAAAGTTGATCGTTGGCCTATAACCTTCATTGATATGGGAAATTTACAAGAGACACAAGGGTATTTTTCACGACCGTAAACCTTTAATTTTTGCTTAAAGTAACCTGCGCTGCCATCACTCATATAAAAATCTTGCAGGGTGGTACCACCTGCTTTTATTGCGTCATTGAGTATAAGTTTTATGGCTTGAGCTAATCTTTCCATGCGTTTTTTTGATATCCGATTTGCTTTTCGATTTGGGTTGATGCCAGTAAGGAAAAGTGATTCACTTGCATAAATATTTCCAACACCAACAACAATATTGGCATTCATAATAAATTGTTTTATTGTAATTCTTCGATTTTTAGCTTCTTTCCATAAATATTCACCAGTGAATTTTCCTTGCAGTGGTTCTTGTCCAAGCTTTATTAATAATCTATGAGATAAAGGGTTTTCGCTCCATAAAAATGCCCCGAATCGTCTTGGATCTCTGTATCTCAGAGCGGTATTGTCAATAAATACAATGTCGAAATGATCGTGTTTGAGAGCTGGCTCATTAGTTTTGATAATACGTAAACTTCCAGACATACCTAGATGAATGATAGCGCTTCCATGAGAAAAGTTGATTAATAAATACTTAGCACGCCGTTTAACAGAGATAATTCTCTTATTGAGTAACTGTTTTTTAATATTACCGGGTATTTTGTAACGTAAACGCTTTTCACGGATTATAACGTCAGTAATTTCTTTATTTACGACCCAAGGAGTTATACTAATTTTGGTTGTTTCAACTTCGGGTAACTCAGGCATAGGGTTTCAGTATAGCAATTACTGGTATGTGATAATCAGTAAACAAAAAAATACGCAACGAAATTGCGAATGTATTCTTTAAGAATACGCACATCAGGAAATGACATTAACGGTTAACTTCTTGAGTTATTTTATTTTGGCTTCTTTATATAGAACGTGCTTGCGTATAGTCGGGTCATACTTTTTTGTTTCCATTTTTTCTGGATGCACACGTTTATTCTTATCAGTAGTATAAAAATGTCCTGTGCCAGCACTTGAGACAAGTCTTATTTTTTCTCTCATAGTTAATATCCTTGTTTGTTAGACACGGTGGCCTTTGGCACGTAAATCTTCTAAAACTTTTTCTAAACCTAGTTTATCAATCAATCTTAGTCCTTTTTGAGAAATTCTAAGCTTAATGTAACGCTTTTCTTTTTCCAGCCAAAATCTCTTGTATTGAAGATTAGGTAAAAAACGTCGTCGAGTCTTATTGTGAGCATGAGAAACATTGTTTCCACTCATTGGACGTTTTCCTGTAACTTGACAAATCTTTGACATGATAGTTCTCTTGCTAATTTTTTACAAAGAATAGCGTTTAACTGATAAACAGCGCAACTTTATACCAGTACATGGCTATCTAATCAAGGTTCAGCGCAATATTTTGCGATGAACTTCTTTACATATATCTCTAATATAGATTCTTAATATATAAGATTTTACTTATGTTTTATCAATTATTTCTTAATTTTTACTGGAAATGAGTGCCCTGTAACGTATAAGCTTGCGATTAATTATAATGGAATTACCTATAATAGATTATGAAAAATATCTTACTTGGCATAACTGGCGGTATAGCAG
>JAYZHY010000045.1:0-6672 GCA_036166115.1 Pseudomonadota bacterium
CTCTTTCTTTAAGGACGCCAATGGTCAATGGCATTTTATGTCTCCGTGTTATGGTAATTAATGAGTAAATTAATTTTTCAAAAATCCGGTATTATTTTCACCTAAAAAGGCGAATAATGACATAACAATTAATTTATCGAAACAACTTTTTATTTGATTTATATATTATGACAAATATTTTTAATTGATGATCTAAAATGCAATATCTTATTGATGCAAGTGTTTATATATTTCGAGCCCACTATTCAATGCCAGAAGATATTGTTGATGGAGAAGGCAACCCAATAAATGCTTTTTATGGGTTCTGTAGATTCATTGGAGATTTTTTAGAAAAAGTAAAACCTAATTATATAGCGGTTTTATTTGATGAGAGCCTTGAAACATCCTTTCGTTCAGAAATTTATCCTCTATACAAAGCAAATAGGGAGCCTGCACCTCCTGAATTAAAGAAACAGTTCGAAAAATGCAAAGAGTTTATTGATCTTTTGGGCCTTATGAGTTGGAGTCATCCTCGCTTTGAGGCTGATGATTTGATTGGAACTTTAGTCAGAATTGGTCGAGAAGAAGGGCGGGCATCTACAATTCTTTCAAGAGATAAAGATTTGGCTCAATTGATAGGAGAAGATGATATCTTTTGGGATTATTCAGGCAGAGGGAAGATAAGACACTCTGAAATAGAAAGTGTTTTTGGGGTGCGTCCAGACCAAGTTGCCGATTACTTGGCTCTGGCTGGTGATAGTGTTGATAATATTTCTGGTGCTCCAGGGGTTGGCAAAAAAACAGCCATAGCATTATTGCGACATTTCAAGGATTTACAGGAAATATACAAAAATTTAGATAAAATTCATGAAGTGAAGGTTAGAGGAGCAAGAACACTTGGCGCTAAACTTAAAGAACATTACGACAAGGTCATCTTATCCAGAAAGCTTACCGGTATTGATTGTTATGCTGGTGTTAGCGAAAAAAAATATGACTTGATTGCAAAAATGCCTAATATAGAAGGCATTAATAAATTATATGACGACCTTAGTATTGGCACAGCACTTAGAAGACAAGCGGAAAGGATTAAAGATCTCAGAATAACTGGTATTTGAGTTATTCTGTGGCACCTTTTTGTGTAGCTCGTATATAGGATTCTTGCAATTCTTTTTTATTGATGTCTGTTGGAGTGGCATTGTCAATCCAATCAGAAATATTCTTTTCGATTAAATCATGTAGAAATGATATATGATTTTCACTCTCATTGAGCGCCGGTATATATCGCAAAGAACCCCCTCCAGCATTTATAAAAAATTTATTATTTTGAATTGCTATTTCTTCCAACGTTTCAAGGCAATCGGCAGCGAAGCCGGGACAGATAACATCTACTGTTCCAATTTTATCTTTACCCCATTTAATTAAAGTTTTATCGGTATAAGGTTCGAGCCATTGTGTTCGTCCAAGACGAGACTGAAAACCAACAAACCATTTATCTTTTTCCAGTTTAAGTTCTTTTGCAATGAGTCTTGCTGTTTTTTGACATTGACAATAATAGGGATCACCGTCCAATAGCATTTTTTGTGGCAAACCATGAAATGAGAAGAGTAGTTTTTCGCCTCGACCATGCTTATTCCAATATTCATTAATACTTATCATTATTGATTTGATGTATTTGGGATCATCATGGTAATGATTGATATAACGGAATTCAGGGATCCAGCGCCTTTTAGATAATTCTTTACAGACATTTTCATACACTGACCCTGAAGTGGTGTTGGAGTATTGGGGGTACATCGGGAGTAATAATATTTGACGAACAAATTTATCATGCAGTTTGTTTAATGCGTTACTAATTGATGGTTCTCCATAGGACATTGCAAGTTCTACATAAATTTCTTGTTTGAATTTGTCCTTAAATTTTTGATTTAATTTTTCTGCGATCTTTTTTGAATGGCAGAGTAAAGGTGATCCTTCTTCAGTCCATATTTTTTTGTAGGCTTTAGAAGAGGTGCGTGGCCTCAAGGGTAATATGAAGAAATGGAGAATAAGCCACCATAATAATCTGGGTATTTCTATTACCCGAGGATCTGACAAGAATTGCTTTAGATAACTTCTTATAGAGCTTGTTTTAAAATCTCTAGGTGTTCCTAAATTTACCAGTAATATTCCGATGGATTCGGAAGTTCCATGTTTGTATTTTGGGTTTGATAGAAATCGAGACATATTTATATTACGAAATTGAAGTTATTTTATATTCTAAATTTATCACAATGTAGACCGTATTCTGATTATATTAATATTTATTTGTTGCGATATATTGTTTATAAGCTTGAATTGCTTGATGACCAAATATCCAGCATATGGGTAAATTTGCATAAATTATAATTCCAAGTCCAATGCCACTGAGATTATCAAGGTCAACACTGGTTTCGATGAAGCCTAATGTGGCAATAAATATTAGTGAGCAATAAATTAAACGAAATGTTGGAGCAATTTGTTCTCCAAGAAGATAAACAATTCCTTGTTCACCATAATAACCCCAGGCCATAATGGTAGAAATAGCAAAAAACCAAGAGGCTATCGTAATCAACCATTTACCTAGTCCTGGATTTACTGAATCAAAAGCTTTCGCCGTCATAGTGGCACCTACATAATCATAGAAGTAGCCATACCCGTGAAGCTCTGGAATAACTGTTGAATGAAATTTACTCCACTTTATTTCAAGATGATTATTATTTTTTATTATTAAACCAGGAATTTTATGTATTGTCTGTCCTGTTGAATTATTATCGCCTGCTTTGACAAGCATAATGACAGGATCTCCTTCCTTTCCAGATGTATCAGTGTGTAATGTATTTGAAAATGACCAATTATTTGCATCTTGGTTTATTTCGGGTGGATCATTAAATATTACGTCTGACGAACGATTCCATATACCTGTGGATAATATAATTAATGCTGTAAAAGTACATACAACTAATGTATCAATTAATGGTTCAAGGCCAGCTATTAAGCCTTCTCTTATTGGTTCATTAGTTTTAACCGCGGCGTGGACAATAGGGGAAGATCCTTGTCCAGCTTCATTTGAAAATATTGCCCGTTTCATGCCAAACATAAATGCAGTAGCTGCTGAACCTCCAATAAACGCTCCAGTTGCTTGAGTTGTTGTGAAGGCGGAGGTTACGATAAGTTGGAATAATTCTGGTATCTCTCTAAAATTTAATATAAGAATATAGAAACCAGCGATGACATAAAGAAAAACCATAAGCGGAACGAGCGTTGCAGTGACTTTGGCGATCCTTTTTATGCCTCCTAAGAGTACCGCCCCTACAATAAGAGATAAGATGGCTCCACTTATCCATCCCTTTATACCGAAATATTCATAGGTAACATCAGCAACACTCCATGCCTGAAACATATTTCCTCCTGTAATGGAGGAGGTAATGATGCTTATAGAAAAAAGTATCGCTAATATTTTGCCCACGTTAGCTAGTTTTGGGAATGTCTTTTTGAAGCCTTTTTCTGCAACCCACATTGGTCCTCCATGAGGGTTTTCAGGGTTGTCAATATTTCTATAGAGCATTGATAAGGTAACTTCAATCAACTTTATTGACATACCAAAAATAGCGATCACCCACATCCAAAATATTGCTCCAGGGCCTCCCAGCGTAATAGCTAAGGCAACGCCACTTATATTTCCTAAGCCCACTGTTCCCGATAGAGCAGTTGAGAGAGCTTGGAAGTGGCTGATGACACCATTATCTTGAGGATTAAAGAAATCACCACGAAGAATCCTTGGGCTGTGGCGAATAATTTTGTATTGAGAGAATCCAGACCAAAGCGTAAAAACAAGCCCGGTAAGAGCTATGATTAATATCCATATTTCATTCCATAGGAATGCATTGATATTAGTTAAGATTTGTCTAAAGGTTTCGATGTTGGTGACCGTTAAGATAAGTAATTTATTTTTCCATTATTGCGGTTATCCCCATCCCACCAGCAGTACAAATTGAGATCAATCCTCGACCACTGCCTTTTTCTTTAAGTAATTTTGACATGGTGGCAACAATTCTGGCTCCAGTGGCAGCGAAAGGATGACCAATCGCTAAACTTCCTCCCTTAATGTTTAGTTTTTCTGGATTAATTGACCCCATTGCTTTCTCTCGGTTAAGTTTTGATTTACAGAAATCATCTGATTTCCATGCTCGGAGGGTGGCTAGTGTTTGAGCGGCAAAGGCCTCATGAATCTCATAAAAATCAAAGTCTTGTAATTCTAAATTTGCTTTGATCAGCATATCTGATACGGCGTAAGCTGGAGCCATTAGAAGCCCCTCATTATCAATGTAATCAATTGCTGCAATTTTGCAATTGGTTAAATAAGACTCAATGTCTAAGTTATTGTTTTTTGCCCATTGTTCCGATGATAATAAAACAGCAGCTGATCCATCAGTCAGTGAAGTACTATTTCCAGGCGTCATTGTGCCGTTTGAACTTTTATCAAAAACTGTTCTCAATTTATTTGATTTTTCCAATGTGGTGTCACGTCGCATAATATTGTCTTCACTTATACCCTGGTAAGGTGTAATCAAGTCATTATAAAATCCTTCATCATAAGCTTTTGCAGTATTATTATGGCTTTCAAAAGCAAGTTTATCTTGGTCTTGACGGGTAATTTTATATTCTTTAGCTATGATTTCTGTGCTCTCACCCATCGATAAACCTGTTCTTGGTTCGTTGACACTTGGAAGTTTTGGTTTCAAGAATCTAAATCTCATTTTTAACCAAGGGGAAATCTTCTCTTTGAAGGATTGACCTTGAAAGCTTGCTAATAATATTTTTCTAAAGTTATCATTATAAACAATAGGCGCATCACTTATAGAGTCAACTCCACCCGCAATTCCTGATTCGATTTGGCCTAAAGCTATTTTATTTGCAATGTTTAGTATTGTTTCTAAGCTCGTCCCGCATGCTCTTTGCATATCTACTCCCGGTGTGTTTATAGATAAACCGGAGTCGATCACACATTCTCTGGATAAGTTCCAATCACTGGAGTGTTTTATAACTGCCCCAAGCGCAACATCTCCTAAGGTTTTACCGTGTAGATTAAATTTCTCCACAACTGCTTTTAGAGAAGCGGTCATCATTTGTTGGTTTGATGAATTTTTGTATCCGGTGTTGGCTCTACAGAATGGAATTCTAGAGCCGCCAATTACAGCAACTTTTCTTGATTCCCCATCGTGTAACATGTGAATTCTCCTTGCAAATAAGTTCTATTTTTTTGATTAAGGGTTAACATTACATGAATCCTAACCAAACTTTGAGCTTTGATAAAAAAAAGCAGTTATATATCTTTATATTCAGTTATGTTCATTCTTAAAAACAAAAATATTATTTCGCTGCTTCGCTTAGGCGCCCCTTTGATTATTAACAACCTTGCTATTGCTGGCATTCAGTTAACTGATGCATTAATGGCAGGCCGTCTTGGCGCTAAAGAACTTGCGGCTGTTGCCGTTGGGGGAAGTGTTTGGTTCCTTATTTTCCAAACATACAATGGTTTGATGATGGCGATTTCGGCAATTGTGTCGCGCCTCTATGGCGCAACAGAAGTATCACTAATTGGAAGATACAATCGTCAAGCATGTTTTATGAGTTTGATTATTGGTATTTCCGTTATATTTTTATTTCATATTTATATTGCCTCATTTATGAATTTTATTGGTATCGATACCGAATTCCGTCATTTGGTTGTTGATTATTTGAATGCAATTATATTTGGTGCTCCAGGTATATTCTTGTTTCTTGTTTTTAGATATACAACTGAAGGAATAGGTTATACACGTCCTGTTATGTACTCATCATTAATAGCATTAATTCTGAATGTCTTTTTTAATTACGTTTTTATATTTGGTAATTTTGGAGCACCAGCATTAGGTGTCTTGGGTTGCGGGCTTGCAAGTGCGATCTCTATGTGGCTTATTTTTATCTTTTTATCTTCCTATATGTTTTTTAATGCCAGGTACAAGCAGTTGAATATATTTGAAAAATATACTGCGTTTCGTCTTTCAATAATGCGCGAAATTTTAAAACTTGGTATTCCGATTTCTATAACAGTTACGGCTGAAGCAGGTTTATTTTCAGCTGTTTCTATTATGGTCGGAACACTTGGTGCTGAAATAACTAGTGCTCATCAAATTGCAATGAATGTTGCCACAACTACTTTCATGGTACCTCTAGCGATAAGTGCAGCTATTACAGTAAAGGTTGGACAATCATTGGGTTCTAATAAACCTGAACAAGCAAGAAATTTTGGCCTGACAGGGATAGCAGTTTGCGGTGTATTTATGCTCTTTTCGGCATGTCTTTTATTCATATTTAGAGGAAATATTATAAGTTTTTATAATGTAGACGTCGTTATTCAAGGCATGGCTATGAATTTGTTGTTAGTGGTTGCTCTTTTTCAGATTGTAGATGGTATTCAAATCGCAGCAGCAGGCGCACTTCGAGGATACAAAGATACAAAGATTCCGATGATTATCAATCTATTCGCTTATTGGGTTTTGGCGTTTCCATTGTCTTATTTTGTTGGAATTATATATACCTTGCCTCCCAGTTATATTTGGGGAGGATTTGTTTTAGGTCTTTCGGTTGCTGCTTTTTTGCTTACATTTCGTTTTAATCGAGTCTCAAAGGCTT
>JAYZHY010000046.1:0-4378 GCA_036166115.1 Pseudomonadota bacterium
CAAGCACGAGGAAATCGCTGGTGATGTGGCACCGGAAGCTTTTTGTGAAGAACCGCCAAACGGTCTTGATGTGGATACTTATCGTACTAGGCCATGGTCAGCCAATGATTATGTTGCTGATGGCGAAGCAATTGATCTAGGGGGAAGAATACTGGAAGTTTTGCATGTACCCGGTCATACACCAGATGCTGTTGCTCTATTAGATAGAGAGAATGCCTTATTATTCACAGGTGATACGTTTTATGATGATGTTCTGTGGCTTTTTTCACCGGAGACCAATCTTGAAGATTATGCGAATTCAATAGACAGATTGGTAGAAATTGAAGATAGCGTAAAGTATTTGTTTGGCGCACACACATCTGCCAGAGTTAATGCCGGTAGATTGGCTCAAGTGAAGAAAAGCTTAGCAAAACTAAGATCAAGAGAAATACGCCCTGACAATGAGATTGAGGCGAGACTAATTTATCAGATTGATGGCGTAGATTTTGTTACCTCGAGACCTGCTTTGGCGGGTAAACAGGGTGATATAACAAAAGGTGCGAGCGGATTATAGTATAATAAATCTATAATAAACATATATTTAATAATAATAATTAAAGAGAATTATTAATTGAGAATTAAAAATCTAATTTTAATTTTATGCTTTATTATTTTCAGTGCATCATGCGGCAATAATAATGAAAAAGCATACAAGATCACAGAGGTTTGGATTCCCATGGATGATGGGATTCGTTTAGCCACAGACATCTATTGGCCGTCAGATTTCAAGGAAGAGGAAAGTTACCCGGTTTTACTGGAATACATACCTTATCGAAAGGATGAATCTCGTGGTCGAAATTACCCTCTTTACTCCTATTTTTTGGATCACGGCTATATTGTTGCTCGCGTTGACATGCGAGGAACAGGAAACAGCGAAGGCAAAGTTATACCTTATGAGTATTCAGAGATTGAGCTTGATGATGGCGAAGAAGTAATAGCATGGCTTGCTAGCCAGAATTGGTCTTCAGGCAATGTAGGGATGTTTGGTATTTCTTGGGGCGGGTTTAATTCAATTCAGATGGCAATGCGAAACCCGCCTGCATTAAAGGCTTTTGTGGCGGTCATGGCGACCGAGTACTTGTACGAAGAAGATGTTCACTATATCGATGGCATTATGGTGGCTGGTGATTCCTGGATGATGAGTAACGATTTATACAATTCCTTGCCAGGTGCACCCGAATTTAAAATGGATGAAGAATGGTATAAAAATCGATTTGACGTTGAGCCGAGTGTATACAATTACATGCGAGAACAAAGAGATGGCGAGTTCTGGGATCGCGCTTCCGCGAAAAATAAATACGCTACAATCAAAGTACCCGGTTATCATATAGGGGGTTGGTATGATGGCTATAGGAACAGTCTGCCAAGAATGATAGAGAATGTGAGCGCTCCCGTAAAAGCCATGATTGGTCCCTGGGATCATGATTTTCCTCACAATGCTGCACTTTTGCCTCAGGTAGAATGGCGTCACGAGGCCGTTCGATGGTTTGATCAATGGTTGAAAAATGAAAACACAGGTATTCTTGAGGAACCTAAGTTTGCTATTTATGTTAGAGATTACCATCCACCTGATGACTCAATTGAGTATATTCCTGGTTACTGGCGATGGGAAGATGGGTGGCCAGCGAAAGATACTAAAAAAATGGTTTGGTTCGCCCAAGAAGATAATAAATTATTGGGCACAACATCAACCTCATCTGAACATCACTTAACCAATAAACCTTCAATTGGTCTTGAGGGCGGCGGTCCAACCATGTGGTGGGGGAGCATCCCTCCCGATCAGGCACCTATGGATAAAGACAGTTTGGTATATGACAGCGATACCCTTAAAGAACCATTGGAGATTTTAGGTAGACCCATCGCAAGACTTAATGTTTCTGCAGACGCCACAAGAGCAAATTGGGTGGTCAGAATTTCTGATATAGCTCCAGATGGACAAATAACTCAAGTGGGTGGAGCCGCATTTAATGGAACTCATCGGAATTCATCACGTGAACCTGAAGATGTTGTACCTGGAGAGAAATTCCCCCTTGAGATTAAACTTCATTTTACTTCTTGGAAATTTAATAAAGGACATAGGATTCGCCTAGCAATAAGCAACGCTCAATGGCCAATGCTTTGGCCAACGGCTTACCCGGTAAGTACAACACTAGATATTGGCGGTGAAGGAGGTGCTCAAATTGAGCTCCCTGTTATCGGCAATAACCATCAAACACCTAACTTTAAAGAGCCAGCTCTTAGTCCAAGTATTGATGGGTATGAGGTAATGGATGCTGGGAATGTGACAGGTTACGCAGCAATTGAGACCATTCAAAGAGACGCATTAACGGGTGAGGCGACAGGTATTGCCACCAATCGCGGCGCAACTAAATATCCATGGGGAACAGAGTATTTTGAAGAAGAAATTGAACAAAAAACGAATGACAATGACCCCGCTAATTCGATTGTTGTTGGGCGCTATAAAATTACACAAGAATTATCCGATAGGGTGTTAGTCTTTGAGCAAAATGTTGAATTCAAGAGTGACCCTGAGAATTTTAATTTAAAATTTCATCGTTGGGTCAATGTTAACGGTGAAAAATACAAGGAAAAGGTTTGGGAAGAGTTTATTCCCAGAGATTTCCAATAAATTTAGCTATAGAGGTAGGTTTTGATGATGAGATTATTTGTATTTCTTACGACCCTTGTTTTATGTCAAGCTTCTAATGCAGAGGGCAATAAAACACATCCTAGTGACTATGTGGATTACGTGGTACTAGGGAAATCAATCAATCATCGTCAGTCCGTTAACGGTGATCTTAAATTACTTAATACGGTTTTTTTTGAAGAAATTTTTCCCATTGATCTCACTTCTGGTCAAACGACTGTGACCAATGGAGTCTTGACTGGACCCGGCGATGCAGAAAGTGGGTTATCGTTTTCAAAGGAGCGTATTCCTTTTCTAGCGGGACAGCGTGAAATGACAATTGAGAAATTAACAAAACGTTATCCAGATTCAACCTATAACTTTAGTTTTGATACACCTAGCGGACCTATAAAGGAATTTCCAGTTTCTTTTACTGGCGGAGCTAAACACAAAAATAATCCTGGTCCGATTAAAATTAATTTGCATCAAGATGGTAGAGCGGCAGATACTAATGCAATTGATCCAAACCAAGATCTTAAAGTTACGTGGAGTTCCTTCGATAAGGGTTCGCAAGATCCAAACGGAATTATCGATGATATGATTTACGTTATATTGGGTAATTGTATGGGTGATGAGATTGCACACAGTGGCCATGCCATAAGTGATTTGCATGCCTTAACATTTGATAAGACTGAGTTTGTTATTGGCAGCACTATTTTATCATCTGGAGAGGTATATCAGCTTGAAGTCGAGCATTCCAATATGGAAACAGATATTGATAGAAATATTGAAATCATTGTTACTTATGCCGCAACTTCTTTTCTTGATTTCAAAACTGAAGGTTACAGTGATAAAAATATGAAATGCCCAGCCAAACCTTATGCTATGGATGGCGGTCAAACGGACCGGGATAGACGGTTGGATTAATTATTTTGACACTTGTCCGGAAAGGTTTTAATTAAATCAATTAATTCACCAGGCATCCACTGCGAACGCATTTCAAACAAGTCTCTCATCTCACAAAGATTATACCAGTATTCGAATGCTCTGAGTTTTGCCTGCCATACCTCGTCGGTTATTAGTCCTTGAGAGTATTGAAAGAAATCATTCTCATATAAAAACCAAGCTTCATGATAACTGTTTCTCCTCGCAATCTCTTTCATTGTGAATTCGTAATGAATCTTATTTTCTACAGATGTTGATTGCCAATCTATGCCAGCAATGGTGCTGTTCATTATTTGTTGTCGAATTGAGTTATTTCTTTCTTGTTGGGTTTTCGCCAGAGCAATTTTTTGAGATTGCCTTAATTCCAGACCGACAAATATTAATGAGGCAATCAAACCAATGACGCCTATGATTTGTATGAAATCATTAAATTTGCTTATGCTTAACATCGATGCAATATTTTTACTCATGAATTGCCTTGTGGTTTTTATTTTTAGAATATTTATATATCATAATTCTTGCGCATGGCTTTTATGTTAAATTAAAACATATCAGGAGATGTAAAATTATGGAAGCGTTCTTCAAAAAGTTGGCATTGTTTATGCATTGGTTGTGTTTTGCAATTGGCGTTGCTGTCTTAGCTGCAATTTTGATGTTTTACTCGCAGCTGGACGCTCTTTTTATCTCCATGTCTTTGGGCTTTTCTCTTGTATCTTTGCTCGTTGGATCAGCAATTAGATGGATGTTTTTGGGTACTTTCTTTATGTT
>JAYZHY010000047.1:0-6027 GCA_036166115.1 Pseudomonadota bacterium
AAATTTTGACTGAATAACAATGGCAATGAATTTCTAAAGAACATTAAAAATGCAGCAATAAATAATCCTGATAATAAGCAAAAATTCAAACACAGTCTCAATGCTTTGAAAATCCTTTCTGATTTAAGCGCCGATAAATTCTGTCCAATAAACGGTCCAATGATTGCTGACAGCGCATAGAAAACCACCAAAACCAATGATTCAATTCGACTCGCTACGCCAAACCCAGCTACTGTTTCAGGACCATATTGTGCCAACATCGCAGTAATAATTGCTGTGGCTATTGGAATAATGGCATTAGTTGCTGCTGCTGGTATACCTACATGCAAGATATCCGCCCATGAAGATCGCATTGCAGAAAAACTTGGTTTTTTGTAACTCAGCATATTTAAACGTTCATTCATAAAATATAGCGTCCCCAAAAAAATTGCCCCTCTAGCAATTAATGCAGCCATGGCTGCGCCTTTTAATCCCATTGCTGGAATCGGACCTAAACCAAAAATCATTATCGGATCAATAATAATGTTTGCGATTGACGCAACAATCATTAACAAACTCGGTAGACGAGTATCACCAGTCGCTCGCATACTACTCATACCAACCATTCCAACCACAACAAAAGGAACACCGATATAAAGTATTTCCATATACCCTCTTATAAGCGGGATCATGTCTATTGGTGCGCCTAAAGCAGTGAATAATTCATCAATGGTCATAATTCCGATTACACAAAAACCGCCGGTAATTAAGAATGAGAGTAACAAACTATCAGTTGCCAGACGTGCTGCTCGAACTGAATCATTGGCACCAATTGCTCTTGCTACTACTGAAGAGGTGCCTGCTCCTAGACCAATAGCAACACTTGTAACTATCATTAAGATAGGAAATGCAAAGCTTAGAGCAGCAAGTTCCCAGTCACCCACCATGCCAATAAAAAATGCATCAGCAAAGCCTTGTAACATCATTGCAAAAACACCAAAGAAAACCGGAACCGTCATTTTAACTAAATGCGATCCTACGGGTCCCGTCGTAAGGCGAGCTTGCTGTGATGTCATGTCCTAATCCGTGGAAAAATTTTATTCAGATTTAATAACGCTAAAGAATGCATTATAACGAGCATTGATATATTGGAAAGTATAAATTAATTAATTATGATACAGCATGATCAATATTCAAACTGATAGATAACTTAGGATGCTTTTAGCTGCCTCTCTGCCTTCAAAAACAGCTGTTACAACCAAATCAGAACCTCGGACTACATCCCCTCCGGCAAAAATTTTCGAGTTACTGGTCTGGAAAGGCAGATGATCTTTTGGAGCAACCTCAATACAGCCATTTGATCTCGAATTAACACTGTGATCGCTTACCCACTTTGGAATGTTCGGCAAATACCCAAACGCAATAATTACAGCATCAGCAGGAATAATCTCTTCAGAGCCATCAATCAATTCAGGTAATCGCCTTCCATTTTCATCCGGCTCTCCTAATTTGGTTTCACCAACTTTTACTCCTGTTACATACTCCTTACCAATAATTTCAATGGGTTGCTTGTTAAACAGGAAATCCACTCCCTCTTCTTTGCTGCTAGATACTTCACGCCTTGAGCCTGGCATATTCTCCTCGTCACGACGATATACGCAACTGACTTTTGTAGCGCCTTGTCTAATTGCAGTTCTATTGCAATCCATGCCTGTATCACCACCTCCCAAAACGACTACATTCTTTTCTGATAAATCAATATATGGATTATTGCAATCAGTAATTTTCAACTGCTGATTAACACTACCAATTAAGTAAGTCAGTGCCTCATGCACTCCTGTTAAATCTTCACCTTTAAAACCACCAGTTATTTGCTGATAAGTTCCAATCCCAATAAAGACAGCATCAAATTCTTCATAAATAGAAGAGAAACTCTTATCTTTACCCACATGTGTATTTAAAATAAATTCAACACCCATACCCTCCATAATGTGTCGGCGCATTTTGACAACTTTCTTGTCTAATTTAAATGTTGGTATTCCAAAAGTTAGCAGCCCTCCGATCTCAGGATAAGCATCAAAAACTACAGGACTCACACCACCTCTAGCTAAGATATCTGCAGCGGAAAGACCTGCAGGGCCTGCACCGATAATCGCCACTCTTTTACCTGAATTCTTTACGTTATCCATATCTGGGCGCCAACCTTGTTTTATCGCTTCATCAGTTATATAACGCTCAATATTTCCAATACTGATAGCGCCAACACCATTATTTAAGGTGCAAGCATCTTCGCAAAGTCGATCTTGGGGGCACACACGACCACAGATTTCTGGCAAGGAATTGGTTTGATGGGAAAGCTCTGCAGCTTCAAATAATCTCCCTTCCTCAATTAATTCTAACCAATTAGGAATGTAATTATGCACCGGGCATTTCCATTCACAATAGGGAATACCACAAGAAATACATCGGCCTGCCTGAGATGCTGCTTCAGCACCATCATAAGATTGGTATATTTCATCAAAATGCTTGATGCGAACCTCAGGTATTTCCGTTTCTGGATCACGGCGCGGTAATTCAAGATATTGCAATGGATGTTTTGACATAATATTTTCTCTTAAGCCGCTTCCCTTAAAGAAGTGATTAATGAGCCTAATTCAGCAGCTTTCGGCTTAACCACCCAAAATTTTGTTAGATATGAGCGATAATCCTGCAAAATTTCTTGTGCCCACTTACTATCTGTATATTCAATATGATCAACAATAAGTGATCTAAGATGATGTAAGTGAGCTTCCATATTTTCAGGAGTGATTCGATGGATATCGATCAACTCATGGTTATATAGGTCTACAAATTTCCTTTCAAGGTCTAATACATATGCAAAACCACCAGTCATGCCAGCTCCAAAATTAATACCGGTAGGTCCGAGGACAACCACCACACCATCGGTCATGTATTCACAACAATGATCACCCACGCCTTCTATAACCGCAATAGCTCCAGAGTTCCTTACCGCAAATCTCTCTCCTGCATGACCAGAAGCAAACAGATGCCCTCCTGTTGCGCCATACAAACAAGTATTTCCAATAATTACAGTATCTTTAGGAATGTATTCTATTTTTTCTGATGGCTTGATAATAATGTGTCCACCACTCATGCTCTTCCCGACGTAGTCATTGGCATCACCGGTTAAAATAATATTCATTCCTGATACATTAAACGCGCCCAGGCTCTGACCAGCAGTTCCATTTAAATTAATATTTATCGGCGTATCCATCATTCCGTAATTTCCATGTATTCGAGCTATTTCACCGGATAATCTTGCCCCAATGGATCGATTGAAATTAGAGACTTTAAAACTAAAATCTCCTCCTGTTTTGTTTTGTATATTTGAGAGTGTTTGACTGAGTATATTTTCAGCTAACTCACCCTTGTCGAAAGGATCGTTTCTTAAATCAGTACAAAATCTTGGTTTATCTGCAATCAAATTATCTGATGCAAGAATGGGGCTTAGATCAAGATTTTTTTGTCGTTTCGTTTCACCGGGAAGCAGCTCAATCAAATCAGTGCGCCCTATGATATCTTCTAAATTCTTTGCCCCCAATTTAGCTAACCAATAACGAACATCTTCGGCAATAAATGTAAAAAAATTAATCACCATTTCCGGTAGTCCAATAAAATATTCGCTTCTTAGAAGATTATTCTGAGTGGCAACACCTGTGGCACAATTATTTAAATGACATATTCGTAAATACTTACAACCAAGCGCTACCATTGGTCCTGTTCCAAAACCATAACTTTCCGCGCCGAGCATCGCAGCCTTAATTACATCTAAACCAGTCTTTAGGCCACCATCGGTTTGCAATCTCACTTTATGCCTGAGATCGTTCTTACTGAGCACCTGATGCACCTCTGATAAACCAAGTTCCCATGGGCTTCCAGCATACTTTACTGAACTTAAAGGGCTGGCGCCGGTTCCGCCATCATAGCCGGAGATCGTAATAAGGTCAGCATAAGCTTTTACTACGCCGGCGGCAATTGTTCCAACGCCTGGTTCAGCTACTAATTTTACTGACACTAAAGCATCAGGATTTACTTGTTTTAAATCAAAGATTAACTGAGCAAGATCTTCGATTGAATAAATATCATGATGCGGTGGTGGAGAAATTAGTCCCACACCTGGTTTCGCGTATCTGAGTTTTGCGATGACGTTATCAACTTTATGTCCAGGAAGTTGACCACCTTCACCTGGCTTAGCTCCTTGAGCTATCTTGATTTGTATTACTTCAGCATTTACTAAATATTCAGCAGTTACGCCAAATCTACCAGAGGCTATTTGTTTTATTTTTGATCGACGTTCATTCTTATAGCGTAAAGGATCTTCACCGCCTTCTCCTGAATTCGATCTTGCACCTATCCTATTCATGGCAATAGCTAATGCTTCGTGCGCTTCCGGAGATAAAGCTCCAAGTGACATTCCAGCGCTATCAAAACGTAATAAGATATCCTGAACAGGCTCTACATCTTCTAATTCTATAGATTCGCCAAGAGGCACTGGCTTCATCAAATCTCGAAGTGTTGCTACTGGTCGACGATTAACCAGATCGGCGTACTTAATGTAGGTCTTATAATTGCCAGTTTTTACCGCAGCCTGCAAAGTTGAGATAACTTCAGGGTTATAACAATGATATTCACCGTCGTGAACGTATTTCAACAGTCCTCCTTGTGACAAGGATTGTTCATTTGATCTAGAGAGTCTGGCAAGTTCCTTTTGATCATCCAATAGATCAGAAAATTTTGTACCCTGAATTCGACTCACGGTTCCAGAAAAACAAAATTCAACTATTTCGTTGTGCAAGCCAACAATCTCAAATAATTGTGCTCCTCTATAACTTGCCAGGGATGATATACCCATTTTTGACATTATTTTAAATAAACCTTTACGAATACCTCTACGGAAACTTCTTCCTAACTGTTGAGTTCTATCAACATTGCCCCTTTTTGCTAGATCATGTAAGTTCTGATAAATCAAATAAGGGTAAACAGCTGTTGCCCCATAACCAATGAGGCATGCAAAATGGTGCGAGTCACGCGCCACTCCAGTTTCGACAATAATATTAGTGCTGCATCTTAAACCAAGATCTACAAGACGATGGTGAACAGCGCCTGTCGCAAGTAACGCATGTGCCGGAATCATTCCGGGCTTGAGATAGCGATCACTTAACATTATAAATAGATTGCCTGCCTTTGCCGCAGCTTCGGCTTCATCGCAGATTCTCTTCAAGGCGCTTAAATAATTGCTTGTTGCAGGAAAATTCAAATCAATAAAAGCATGGCTGCCACCAAACATATTAGACCTTAAGAGTTGCCTTAATTTCTGCTGAGAAAGGATGGGTGAATTAATAATAACTTGCTCTGCATGCTTTGCAGTCAGCTCAAACAATCCACTGGTTTGACCAATATTTGTTTGCAAGGTCATAACAACTCTTTCTCTTAATGAATCAATTGGAGGGTTAGTTACTTGGGCAAATTGTTGCCTGAAGTAATCGAAAGGTGATCTTAATTTTTTTGAAAGAACTGTCATTGGAGTATCATCTCCCATTGAACCTACTGCCTCCTGCTCAGTAGAAGCAAGCACACTGATTACTTCTTTAATTTCCTCGCGGCTGACGTTGAACATTTTCTGATAAGTAATCAATGTCTCTTTTTCCATAGGTTCAGCAGCTATCTTTCTATCTATAAGTTTTGAATCCAAATACCTAAAGCCATCCCTTAACCATTTTTTGTATGGCGCGCCAACCTTTATATGATCATGGATCTGATCATTACTAAGTAATTCACCTTTCAATAAATCAACTGCCAACATCTCACCGGGGCCCAATTTTCCTTTCTTTATCACATCTTCTTCTGGGTAATCATAGACCCCTATTTCTGAAGCAATAGTTATATGCCGGTCCTTAGTCAGAACATAACGTGCCGGTCTTAATCCATTTCTATCGAGGCAACAAGCAGCATATCTGCCATTCATTAATACTATTCCCGCAGGCCCAT
>JAYZHY010000048.1:0-3760 GCA_036166115.1 Pseudomonadota bacterium
CATTAATTTTTTATCTCTTTTTAATTTTTCTGTCTTTGTTGTTATAGGTAAAACACCTGCCCAAATAGGTATTTTGTAATCTTCTATTTCATCATCTGGAGGGCTGGATGAGATTTTTGCTGAGGCATCTTCAATTGTTAGTTCAATGACGCCAGTCATCTTTATTTCCTTTGTATGAGAATCTCGAACTTCATTCCATCTTCCGGGTATTGTATTCTCACTGATTATTTTCATGGCCGATAATTTTTCTTGGTCATTGAGTATGATTTTTGGCTTACCAAAAACTGTCACTGATCGATAATGCATGGAAGAATTAAATGTGGATCTTGCTAAAACAATTCCATCTAACAAAGTAACATTCAATGATGCTCGATTTGTTTGTTCTAATAATCGAATAATTCTCGCTTTTCTAGCGCCATGTAAGAAAATTTTATTTCTTTCTCGACCGTAAAGCATTGGAACAACTACAGGTCCATCCTTTTGATTGAAAGCAACATGCGTCATTAATCCAGCATCTAGTATTGCGTGCACTACTTTCTTGTCGTAGCTGGCTTTTTTGCTGAGCTGCCTTACTTTGTTACTCTTTTTTATTTGGTATTGATCAGCCATTTTTAACCTAATATATAAGGTGCAAGCGTTAGTGAGATTATAGACACGATAATTATGCCAATTATATTTAGCACAAAACCGGCTTTGATCATCTTCGGAATACTTAAGAGGCCAGAGCCAAAAACAATCGCGTTTGGCGGCGTTGCAACTGGTAGCATAAATGCACAACTCGCTGCTAAGGTTACTGGCGCAGCTAAGATGATAGGATTAATTCCCATTTCAATAGCAATAGCACCAATTATAGGTAAAAATGTTGCTGTTGTTGCAATATTGCTGGTTAACTCAGTTAAGAAGATGATCATTATCGCTATAATAACAACTAGAACAGCGATTGGAAGGGTGTCAATTGCAGATAAATTTGATCCTATCCATGCCGCTAAACCGGTATTACTCACTGCTGATGCCAACGACAGTCCTCCACCAAAGAGCAGTAAAATGCTCCATGGTAAACTGTTTAAGTGAGCCCAACGCAATAATAACGGGTCATCTTTATTGCCGCTTGGAATAATAAATAAAGCGATTGCACCAGCCATAGCTATACTTGAATCATCCAGTGCTTCTAGGCCCGAGATCATTGTTAGTAGGGGCCGAGTTATCCAAGCTAATGCTAGTGATGCAAAGATAATAGCCACTCTTATTTCGGGAGTTGTGATTGAGCCAAGATCATCCTTCATCTTTTGTAGTGCTATTTTCCCGGTGTTGTTAGTTTTGAAGTTCACTTTAAATACCCATTTTGTAAGAGCAAACCAAGCCAGTGGCGCCATTATCAAACTCAATGGCACGCCAACAAGCATCCAATCTGAGAAATTAACTTCAATTTTGTAAGTTTCAAGCAGAAATGCCGCCATCATTGCATTTGGGGCAGTGCCGACTAATGTTGACATGCCTCCAATTGTGGAGGCATATGCGACACCTAATAGCATGGCGTATTGGAAATCTTGTTTCTCTTTTTCGTTAATATTGTGAATTGAGTTATGAATGACGGTGATGACGGATATGGCAATTGGCAGTAACATCATGGTTGTAGATGTATTCATCACCCACATACTTAGCAGAGCACTTACTAACATAAACCCACCCACCAATGATTTCCCATTTCCACCGACATATTGGAGAATTGTAAGAGCTATTCGTTTATGAAGATTCCATCTTTGCATTGCAAAGGCAACAATAAAACCCCCTAAAAAAAGATATATTACTTTATTTGCAAAAGGGGTTGCTGCTTCTTGAATGGTGGCAATACCAAGTAGTGGAAAACAAACTAGAGGTAATAATGCCGTAACAGCAATTGGTAATGCCTCGGTTGCCCACCAAATTGCCATCAATACTCCAATTGCAGCTACTCTATATGCTTCAGGTGACAACCCTTCAGGCGTAGGAAAAAAAGAGATAATCAAAGCGATACTTGGCCCTAAGAAGAGGCCAATCTTTTGGTGTAATTCAGGTTTTTTATTTATATCTTTATTCAAAATGATTAAAGGAATTCTAACTGAAGAAATTATTTTCCAACCAGTTTTGTGATGGTATTACCTAGCTGCATTATTTTCCTTAAAGTGGCATTAGAGATAGATCTAATTTTTTCATACCAATCGTTAATAGATTGAACGAAGGAGAGCATATTATGAATTCGTTCTCGAGTAATTTGTTCAACTTCATTCTCATTTTCAATTTCAATGGCACATTCTTTTAACATGGATAAGGTAGGACTTAGTTCTTTTTCCTTTCTTTTTTCTATGATGACACGAAATAATTCCCATACATCATATATCGACTCAAAGTAATCGTCTCTGTCTCCATTAATGTGTGTCATGTTAACTAATCCGTAGTTCTGAAGCTCTCTCAGGCTTGTACTGACGTTTGATTTTGTAACGAAGAGAAGATTGGAAATCTCTATCGCATTGAGTGGTTTTGGTGACAGATATAAGAGTGCCTGTATTTTTGCAACCGTCCTATTAGTGCCCCACCTTATTCCCATTTCACCCCAGTGATGTATATATTTTTCAATTGTCGGGGTAATTTTCATGTGTTAATAGTTCTTAGATTTGGATTTAACTTCTTGGAAATTTACAAATATAATAACACTTGCGTCAAGCATTAATTTATCTATCTTTATTTTATTTTGTACAAACAATAATAATTCGTTGAGGGGCAGGGTGACCTTCAATTGTAAGATCATGGTTGTCTGGATCTAAAGCCTGAATTAAAGAATGTGATGTCATCCATGGCGTTGATCTTTGTTCATTGATGGATGTTTTATTAAGACTGCTCTTCTTTATATCTTTAAAGCCTGTTTTTTTTATCCAGCAAATAAGTTCCTCGGTGTTTGGTATATGCCATACATTCCTCATTTGGGCATATCTTTCTTTCCCAGAGTTTATAAAGCTCTTACTTTTAGGAAATACAATAGTTTCAAGTACCAATTCTCCTCCTGATTTTAATGAATTATATAGTTGTTCTAAATGAATATAAGGGGATTTCTGATGATAAAGAACACCCATTGAGAACACAGTATCGAAAGAAGTTCGATTATTAGTTAATTCATTCAATTTTAACGGGAATAGATAAACCGGCATATCACTCATAAAGTTCATGATGGCTTTAAACTGCATCATGAATAAGATTGATGGATCAATACCAATTACTAATTTTGCGTGATCGCCTATCATTCTTAAAGAATAATAACCATTGCCGCACCCGACATCGAGTATCGTCTTATTATTAAGTGGGCTTATCATATTCTTGATGCGATTCCATTTTATATTCGATTGCCACTCACTATCAATATGGATATCATCAATTAAAAACGGACCTTTTCTCCATGGTCTTAATATTCTTAGTGACTTTTTGGTTATTTCTTTTTCTTTTTTTGTTAGGCCAATTCCATTTATAGAGATAGTTGAAAGGTTTAGAATCGGGTTTTTTTTGGTTTTTTGTGGAAGTAGTTGAATGGCTTTTGACCATTTCTCAAAATCACCATGAATGACCTCTTGGTTCTTTTTAAGTATTATTTGTTTTAAATCGTCAGCTAAAAGATGAAGATTTGTTTCTTCAAGCGCGAGAAACATTGAATCAAAATTAAACATAATTATTTTATTGCAATGCAGGAAGCAAAATTAAAGTGTTGCATCCAGATTCCAAAGTCTTTAAATCC
>JAYZHY010000049.1:0-5103 GCA_036166115.1 Pseudomonadota bacterium
TATCCTTACGGAATAGACGTCTCGACACAAATAATAGTACCAAGATTGAGTCAAGAATTATGCGGTAAAATCAGGCCGGGTCATTTTAATGGTGTTACTTCGGTCGTTCTGAGGTTATTTAATATAATAGAGCCCGATTTTGCAGTGTTTGGTCAAAAAGACTACCAACAAAAAATACTGCTCGAATTTATGACCAAAGATTTATCACTAGAAATTAGAATCCTAGATGGGCCTACAATAAGAGAAAAAGATGGTTTAGCGATGAGTTCTCGTAATCAATTATTATCATCATCAGCCAGATCTTCAGCGAAAGATCTTTATTTAGTTCTGCAACAGGCCAAGCAGTCCGCCCAAATGCAAGGTATGAGTTTTAGTTTAATTGAAGATCGTTCAATAAAGACATTAGAAGAACATGGTTTTATGGTTGATTATTTCTCAATCAGAGAAAAAAAACATTTAGTTAAACCTAATAAAAAAGATAAAGAATTAATTATTTTGGCTAGCGCTAAAATTGAAAATGTCAGATTACTTGATAATGTCTTTCTGGATCTTTAGTTTGATTTATTATGAATGTTGTTGAATCGCCCATTCAACATGCTCTTTAACAATTATTGAATCTGAATTTCTTTTTGATTCAAGAGCAATCATTAACCGGTTACTTTTTTTTGCATTACCCAGAGCTACCGCAACATTTCTAAGCCATTGTTCATGGCTTATTCTCCTTATGGCGGTACCTTCTGTTTTTTTTTGCCACGTATCTTTATCCCACAAAAAAGCTTCTATAAGTTCCAATGAATCAAGTTGATGTCTTGGTGAAAAGTCTTTTATTGCTGATTTCTTGGCAAATTTGTTCCATGGGCAGAAGATTTGACAATCGTCGCACCCATATATTCGATTGCCAATTAGTTTTCTGTATTTTTCTGGGATAGATCCTTTTAGTTCAATTGTAAGGTATGAGATACATTTTCTAGCATCAAGAACATATGGCGCAACTATTGCTTTTGTTGGACATATATCAATGCATGTTGTACAAGATCCACAATGATTTGAGTTTGCTTTTTTAAACGGCAAGGATAAATCTGTGTATATTTCGCCTAGAAAGAAGAATGATCCAGATTCTTTATTGATTAGATTTGTATGTTTTCCAATCCAGCCTAATCCAGCTTTCTCAGCTATTGGCTTCTCAAGAACTGGCGCACTGTCAACAAAAACACGATACCCGAGTGAAGTGACTGCTTCGCTTATTTTTGTGCCCAGGATTTTTAATCGTTTTCTCAATACTTTATGATAATCTCTGCCTAGAGCGTATCTTGATATATAAGCTTTTTTTGGGTGGTCTAGGAGATTTTTATTTATTTCTTTACTGACAGATAGGTAATCCATTCTGACAGAGATAATACTTAATGTTTTTGGGACAAGAATTTCCGGTCTGCTCCTTTTCTTTCCATGCTTCTCCATGTAATGCATTTCGCCATGAAAGTCCATGTCCAACCATTTTTGTAGATTTTTCTCAGCCTGAGAGAGTTTGATATTTGAAAAACCAATTTGCTGGAAACCAAGTTCTTGTGACCAGATTTTCATATTTTTGATCAGAGAACTTGGATTGATTTCAGTATTTTGTTTCACAGTGGTTGATAGTATAAAAAGATCAGTATAATAGATTCATGAAAAAGGGTTTAACAATTAATTTACCAAAAAAGGTATTTTCTTCTCAAAGTATTAGAAATATTGAGAAATCAGCAATTGAGAGCTTGAATGGAGGCGATTATCTGTTGATGGAGAGAGCCGGAATATCTGCCTTTAAAGAAGCTCTAAAATGTTACCCAAATGCTAAGAATTGGCAAATTATTTGTGGTGTTGGGAATAATGCTGGTGATGGAATGGTGATGGCAAGATTAGCGTTAGAGCACAATTTAACTGTGTTGGTTTCAACACTATCTTCTCCAGAAGCACTTAAGGGAAGTGCCTTCAAAGCATACAAAAAACTCAAAGAATACAAGAGCCGACAATCTGCAATCAAAGTAAAGATAAATCAATGGGAAGGGCAGATTGATAACAATATTGATTTAATAGTTGATGCAATTTTTGGAGTTGGTTTAAATAGAAATCTTAATTCATTTTATAAGAGTGCAATCAAAACAATTAATAACGCAGGTCCCCCTATTTTCTCAATTGATGTTCCAAGTGGAATTCATCCTGACAAAGGCAAAGTAATGGGTGCTGCCATAAAAGCTTCAAGAACAATTACATTTATTGGAAAAAAATTAGGCTTTTTTGATAACGAAGGCATAAATCATTATGGCAATTTAAAGCTATGTGGTTTGGGTATTTCGGAAATCCATTATAATAATGAGAAGGAGATTTTAAGTATACTGGACGATGATTTTATTCATCAAACATTACCTAAAAGAGAAAAAAATTGTCACAAAGGTGAGTTCGGTCATATTGCAATTGTGGGGGGTGGCCCGGGTATGCACGGAGCTGTTTGTATTGCTGGTGACGCTGCGTTGAGATCTGGTGCTGGTAAGGTAAGTATATTCACTCACATCTCCCATAATTCATTAATCGCTGATGCTAAACCAGAATTGATATTTAATTTCTTTGAAGAAGTAGACGAAATTAAACCAATGTTATTGGGTGTTGATGTTATTGTTATTGGACCTGGTTTAGGCACAAATAAGTGGGCCAGAGAGGTTTTTGAGTCAATAACAGATATTGATTGCCCAATGATTGTTGATGCCGATGCTTTGAATATACTTTCAAAAAAACCAATAAAGCAAGAAAATTGGATTTTAACACCCCATCCAGGTGAGGCAGGCAGGTTATTGGGTATATCAAGTAAAAAAGTGCAACAGAATAGATTTTCTTCGTTAAATAATCTGATCGAAAAATATCATGGAGTCATTGTACTAAAAGGTCATCATACATTAATAGGTTCAAATGATTCAGTACCTTGTGTTTGCGTAAAAGGTAATCCTGGCATGGCATCTGCTGGGATGGGGGACGCATTAACAGGTATAATAGCGTCAATGATTGGTCAAGGTATGTCATTGAATATTGCTGCATCTCTTGGGGTTGAGATTCATGCAAAAGCAGGGGATAGAGCAGCAACCAAAGGTCAGCGCGGTTTGTTGGCAGGTGATTTAATCAATGAGATAAGAGGATGCGTAAACCTATGAACTTAGATCTTGAGTTAAAAGATGAAAATTCAACCATACTTTTAGGTAACTTACTTGCCAAAGCATTACCTAAGCAATACGCAGGTATCTTGATATCACTTATAGGGGAAATGGGTGCAGGGAAGACCACCCTAGTTCGAGCCTTGCTTAGATGTTTAGGGTACAATGGCGTGGTACCAAGTCCAACATATACTTTAGTTGAGCCATATGAATTTGATTGTGGAAAAATATACCATATTGATTTGTATAGAATTAACACCGAAGCCGAACTTGAGTTTTTAGGGTGGAGTGACCTATCAGATGGTATGATGTTCGTGGAGTGGCCACAAAGAATCCCTAATGTGCTCAAGAGAGCGGATATTGAATTTAAAATTAATTTCAAGAAATCAGGTCGTCAAGTTAATATAAATTCACTAACTCATGATGGTAATGTTATTCTTAAAGAAATTAATAAATATTATTGAAATATAAGTAATTATTAATATAAAAAAGTTTAAATCTATGAGCAAATTTCGGATATTTTTATTTTCTGTATTTTTATTTTCTTCAGGATTGATTTATGCCGAAAGTATATTAAATGACATTCGCATATCCAACGACAATATTAAATCAAGATTGGTATTGGACTTAAATTTAAATGTGGATTCAAATGTTTTTTATTTAAAAAATCCTGACCGTCTCGTAATTGATTTGGCTGGCACTCGATTGTCATCGTCTTTTAAAGAGAAAAGCATTAAAAATACATTAATAAAAGGCATTCGATTTGCAAAAAAAGATAATCAATCTTTAAGAATTGTATTAGATTTACACAAAGAGCTAGAGTTTAACCATTTCTTAATAACGGATGCCGATTCCAAAAACACCAGATTAGTTATAGATCTCAATACTTCGACAACTTCCTCTTCAAAGAAAAATACTTCCTTAAGATCAAAGAAATTAAGAGATATTCTGGTAGTTATTGATCCAGGGCATGGCGGTAAAGATCCTGGCGCTATTGGCCCAAACGGTACAAGAGAAAGTAATGTTGCATTAGCTATTGGATTACGACTTGCAGATTATTTTAATAATGCATCGGATATGCAAGCAATCTTAACTAGAGACGATAATACTTTTGTGGTCCTTAGGGATAGAATGGAATATGCAAGAAAATTTAAAGCAGATTTATTTATATCTATTCATGCTGATGCTTTAGATAATCCTCGTGTTAAAGGTGCATCTATTTATACGTTATCGTTGGAAGGAGCGAGTAATGAAGCATCAAAAATATTAGCCAAACGCGAAAATAAAGATAGCTCAATTGGTGAGGTGCCTCTTTCTGGCAAAGATGCAGATATAGTCTCACTTTTAACGGATTTATCTCAAAACGTGTCAATGGAAGCAAGTAAGGAAGTTGGGTCAATCATTCTTAATGAACTTGCAAAAGTTGGCTCAATTAGAAAGAAAAAAGTGCAACAAGCTGGATTCCTTGTTTTGAAATCACCCGATGTTCCTTCTGTTTTAATAGAAACCACCTTTATCTCAAATCCAAATGAGGAAAAAAAGTTAAAGAGTAGGTCTTATCAAAGTAAGTTGGCGCAAGCCATTTTTCAAGGAGCGAGAAATTATTTTTTAATCAATCCTCCAGAAAATACAAAATTAGCTAATAATCTTAACACTGAAGCTCAAACCATAAGTTACATTGTCAGAAAAGGTGATACTTTGAGTGAAATCGCCGAACTTTATAACATCAGTCTTTCTTTGTTGCGAAGCTATAATGGCATAAGAGGCAGTAAGATTAGGATTGGTCAGTTACTTAAAATACCCCTATACAAATAGAAGGCAAGACAATTTTGAAATCAAAAAGTTCTGCTAATATCTCTGTGGTTTGTCTTATGGGTCCAACAGCATCAGGGAAAACAGAGTTAGCAATAAATTTATCAAAGGA
>JAYZHY010000050.1:0-11175 GCA_036166115.1 Pseudomonadota bacterium
CATATAGAAACAATAATTATCTTTGTTATAACGATTTATTTGATCGAGATCAATCTTTATACAGCACTAAAAATTAATTTGACCTACTTAAAGCGACTCATGACCGCTTCCATTTTACCTACCCTACTGATGAGTGGCTTCAATTATCACAATCTGGTGTTTCGGCTGGTTATGGTGTCACTTGGGCGATAATATCGACTGAACAAAACAGAATCTTCGTTGCTTACACAGAACCTGATTCACCGGCCACAAGCGCCTCAGTAAATTTGGAAAGAGGGGATGAAGTAATAGAAATTGATGGGGTTGATACCAATACTAGTGATAATAGCGCAGTAAGTGATGCTCTGTATCCGAGTAAAGAAGGTTTATCTCATTCCTTTAAAATAAAAAAGAGGGATTCAGGAGAAATTAAAGAAATAACAATGACTTCAGGGAATATCACTTCAACTCCAGTTCAGAATACCAAAGTTATTAATACTGAAACAGGTAAAGTAGGATACTTTGTTTTTAATGATCATATTGCTACTGCTGAAGAAGGTCTTTTTGATGCCATTACACAATTAAAATCAAACGATATTGATGATTTAGTATTGGATTTGCGTTATAACTCTGGAGGGTATTTGGCGATTGCAAATCAGTTAACTTATATGATTGCTGGCCCAATTGCTGCGGCAGGAATGTCTTTTGAGACCATGCAGTTTAATGATAAACATCCGTCCACTAACCCTATTACAAATGAAGCTATCAGTCCTATACCCTTTTACACCACAACAATTGGATTATCTTCTCTAGAAAATAATACGCAACTGCCTTCTTTAGATCTTACAGTTGGTAGTCTTGGGCAAAATAGAGTCTTCATTATTACTGGTAATGATACCTGCTCAGCAAGTGAGTCAATTATTAATAGTTTAATCGGTCTAAATGTAGAAGTTTTTCAAATAGGCTCTGTAACTTGTGGAAAACCTTATGGTTTTTATCCAACTGATAACTGTGGTACTACATACTTTACCGTTCAATTTAAAGGAGTAAATGCCAAAGGTTTTGGTGATTATTCGGAAGGATTTTCACCCAGGAACAATGCCAACAATACGAATATGCCAGCTGGATGCGTCATCGACGATGATTTGCATCACGTATTGGGTGATATTAATGAAAAACGACTAGCCGCCGCCCTCACCTTTCGGTCAACAAATGCATGCCCAAGTAATAGCCTTGCCCGTTCAGGATTAAGTCAGTACTCTAAAACGAAGCAGAAGATAACAACCAATAAAAGCATATGGTTGAGCAATAAATTTATCAGGGAAACAAAATATGAAAATAATTTTCCGTAAGCTATTTTTGTGCTGCTTTCTTTCAAGTTGTTTTTTGTTACCACAAAAAAATTATATTCCTGCTTTGTTGGTTGAAATGACACCTGAGATTAAAGTAGAAATTGAACAAATTATAATCTCGGCATCGAATGGTACACAATCAACCATATCCGAAAACGCTTTCATGGATAAAAACCTCCTGATAATAGAAAGGAATAGGCCTTCAGATCCAAAATTCAATCTTGGGCGTATCCTCAGCTGGCCAGATCGTTATGAATTAATTATTAGTGATAACGGACAATGCTTTATCAGGCATAGGAAAACTAAGCTGCAATGGTTTTTATTTAAAGCCAAATGCAAGCCTTTGTAAACAATGTTTAGGTATTTTCTATTAATATCTATGTTCTTTGTGATAAAAGACATGCGCGCTGAAAGTCAATCAGCAAGTTTTAACGGAAAAGAAAAATCGCTCTTATCCATGATGTTATTTCCAAATATAAAAGGAAATGCAATGGTAATCATTAATTGCTCAGGATTGATTAAGAAAAACAAAAAAATGAAATCTTTTCTTTGTTACAAAAATCAACCAGGCGATGAAATTTATATACAAGAAATATATAAAGCAAATAAAAAAGCTAGATACACGCCAGCGATCATAAACAATAAAAACGTTGATGTTTTTGTTCAATTCAGAATACTTTTCAAAAAAAATAACGATGTAACAAAAATACAATTAATACGTAACCCAGGTTACCAAGAGAATATAATGGCTTACGGAGATAACTACATCGGTGCACAAAGAGTTTTAGGGAATGAAGATTGGCAAAAACACTGCCCAAAATACAACCGATATCGTCTTTTATCCAAAGCTCACGTAAACAAAAATGGTATTGCAAGCAATGCAAATATAGCCTCTTTCAATGGCATTGCCATTAATAATAAATGCAAAAATAAAATTATTTCTACATTGAATAGCAGTCTATACCTACCTGCAATATCTAACGAAGAAAATGTGCCATCAACCTACATTGAGCTTTTTGGAAATTAATGCAAATATAACTTTATGAATAATAATCAACCCAAAAATTACTTGCTTAGGGCTGTCGGTGCAATCGGTATAGCATTGGTAGCTCTCAATTCCACAATTGGCTCAGGGATTTTTACACTGCCATCAATCGTTATTGAGCAAGCAGGTAGTGCAAGTCCTTGGTTGTTTCTTATTGTCGGAATCTCGGTCATAACTATTGTCTTGACCTTTGGTCAATTGGCAAGTTACTTCAAAGATTCTGGTGGGCCTGTACTTTATACCACTGTAGCTTTTGGACCTCTTGTAGGCTTCAGTACCGGCTGGATCTTATACATAAGTCGTGCTACAGCTTTTGCTGCCAACTCAAATGCCCTTGCGCTTTATCTTGCATCGCTAATACCTTGGTTTGGTTATGGTGTTGGTCGCGTTGTTCTTATTACAAGTATATGCAGCATATTGACTTGGGTTAATTATACTGGAATAAAAGATGGCATTAAAATGCTTGTATTTTTTACGGTTATCAAACTTACACCAATTGTCATCCTAATTCTTATTGGCCTTCAATATGTACCTATTGATTTTATATCTCAAGCCGCATTTCCACCGATAGAAGGTTTAGGACCTACCGTATTAATAATTATTTATGCTTTCGTTGGTTTTGAAGGAGCTACATTCATATCCGGAGAATCAAAAAAACCCCAATCATCAATGCCTAATGCAATTGCAAAAACAAGTTTATTTGTTTGTATATTTTATTTCTTAATCATGATGGTATATGTCTCAGTTGTTCCAGAGACATCAAAAAGCACAGGCGCTTTAGTTGCTCTTGGTGAAATACTTTTCGGTCAAAACGGAATGATGATAATGACCTTAGCTGCCATATTCTCCATTGGTGGAAATCTAGGTGCTATCATGTTGGCAGTACCAAGATTAACTTTAGCATTATCAGAGCAGAACCTTCTTCCAAAATGGTTTGGGAAAATCCATAAAAACTACGCAACTCCTGGAAACTCTATATTGTTTCTAGGTTTATTAAGTCTTATTTTTGCATTATCGGGTTCATTTGTTTACCTGGTTATTGCTAGCTCATTGACACGTCTACTGGCTTATATAGCCAGTATCTGCTCATTACCATTTATTCAGAAAAAAGCTGACCAAGAAACCAAAGAAAAAGCATATAAACTGATTGGGGGTTACACTATTCCACTCATTGCACTTGCGATATGCCTTTGGATAACAGCTCAATCAAATATTGATGCCTGGATATTAACAATCAGTTTATTGTTATTTGGGTTAATATTATTTGGATTGGCTCGCAGAGCTCTAAAAAAACCTGTTTAAGATATTACCCAAAAACTTCATTCAAAAATAAGCGCATTGAATCCCAAGATCGAATATCTGAGGCTTCATCATAAAGCATGCCATTATCTGCGTCATTCATCCCTATTTTAGTAAAAGCATGCATAGCATCCCCAAATGCATGCAACTGCCAATCCGCTGACATTTTATTCATTTCTTCCGCAAAAGTAACAACATCAGCTGGAGGAACCATCGGGTCTTTCCAGCCATGTAATACAAGTACTTTAGCGGTAATTTTATTATTTGAGGTATTACCTGGTGCAGATAAATTTCCATGCAAACTAACAACACCGCAAATATCTGCTTCGCAACGCGCTATATCCAATGAGATCAAACCGCCAAAACAATACCCAATTGAAGCTAACTTTGATGTATCCACTTCAGGCTGATTTCTTAAAGTTGCCAATGCTAAATTCGCTCTTCTCTGTAATAACTCACGATTATCTAAAAATGGTTTCATTAAAGCGGCATTTTCATTATTGTTAACACCAGAAACACCTTTACCGTAAACATCCAAAGCAAATCCGACGTAACCCAGTTCGGCCAATAATTCGGCTTTCTTACACTCAAATGAAGATCTGCCAGCCCAAGCATGTCCAATCAAAATTCCTGGTTTTGGTGATTTTATCCCATCGTCCCAAGCCATATACCCTTCTAACACCTCTTCTCCATCCATATACTCAATGTATTTAGTTTGTATAGACAATTTACACCTCAATATTTAAATTATTTAATACTTAAAATTACTAAAAGAAGGACGTTTTTTCAAAAAAATAATAATACAGATACTCAATTTCATTAACAGTGAACTCAATTAATTTCTTTTTTATCCGAGTCAACAATATTATCTGTTAGATAAAAAAGGAAAGGAATGATTATCGCCCACCCAAGTGCCAAACCAATCATGGCTGATTCAAAATTTATAAACTCTATAGCTCTGAGTTTATAACCGCCATAATATGCTAATGGTCCGCCAAAAAAACCAAAAATTACAGATAAAATTTTATAACCCTTTAGCCATGACATGGATGATCTTAATGTCGTGGCAAATGACGCCCACATGGCTAAAATCCAATATGTAGTAAGATTTTGATGAATTTGCCCAGATGAGTAGTAAATCCAATCAAGAAAAACAAATACACTATCAAAAACTCCGCCCAAAAAAGCAATCAATACAATTAAAATAATTTCTTCTCTGGGTTTAAATGATCGATACAAATGGACAGAAACACAAAACCCAATAATTAATACGCCTATCCATGGGACTCCTTTTGCAGCTGTCAATACAACTGAGAACCAACCAACCTGAAAACAAACAAAATTTATTATATTATTCATTTTGAGCTTTCTTGATAGCACTCTCGTATGTCTCAATTATGATATTTCTTTGTACATTACTTCCACCAAAAACAACCGCTTTATCCAGAATTGAAGACAAATATTTTACTGATTGATTGTATTCTTTGTCATAAAATTTCATGAATCCTTTGGAAAGTTCCATAGAAAGATCATCACTATCGTTAAGTGCAAATTCATTTATATAGTCAGCTCTATGTTGGTTATTTAAAATCACTGACATCATTGATCGATGCATATCTACGAATTTAAATCCAATCTCTGGATATTGTGTTTTGGTGTAGTTATAAATATCTGACAACCAAGAATCAGGAACTCTTATATCATTGATAATGCAATACCAGAGTAACGAAGCGTTATCAGCAAGATATTCAAGTGGTGTTGTGGTATCAAATTCCAATAGAAAACCAGAATAAATATTAATGATTTCATCAAATTTGCCCAACTTAATTGCCAATAAAGCATCATGCCATCTTAGGTGATGCTCCATATTCGATTTCCTTTTCAGTGAAGATAAACATTCGTTAATAAAAGAACGACCTTGAATGTATGCCCCAGATTCATAATGAACATGCGTAATTGTGTGTGCACAGTTCCCATTTTCGTTTAAACTCCAAGCTTCTTCTCCAATTGAACAAGCATTATCTATGTCTCCATTCTCTGCATATATGAAAGATTTTGTTGTCATGAACCACCAATCATTTGAGGGAAACAGCGAGTCAAGTTCATTAATTATTTTTAAATTCTTCTCTCGCCAATTCAAAGTCCCTGAAAATGCAAGTAACCCAAAAGGACCAAGTATTTGAGAAAGCATAATAATATCTCTTGGAAAGTTTTGGATATGAGAAAGAGCTAAATTTAAACCTTGTGAATCACCATTCAATATTAATTGCATTGTATCAACAATGCTCTGTTCTCTTTTTGTTGCGTTGTCTCTAAATTTAACTGCCAATTCAAGATAGTATGCTGATTCTTTAGCTTTACCATTGATGGCAAACTGCCTTGCTAAAAGCACGAGTGCCAAAACAAATTGTGGGTCTTGTTTTATCGCTTTCAGAAAACTCGAAATACCTGAGTAATCAAGACTCAGATATTCATTCAAGCCAACAATAAAATGATTAAAAGATGCTTCATCATCAGTTGTTACATCGTAATCATAAGGATCTTTGTACAATTTTATGCTTCTCTTTACTTAATTCCATTTTACCATTATTGGATATTCGCTATATAAACTCTTCTCTCATTTTTTGGTATTTTTCCATTTGATCTCTAACGGCTGTCAATTCTGACCGCTTTATAAGTGATGGTTTGCCGCATTGTTTTGAAATAAGATATAAAGAACATAACCATTCAAGAAGAATGGAACGGGATAATGCTTTTTCAAGATTTTTAGCAACGGTGACAGCGCCATGATTTTGCATTAATACTGCATTTTTTCCACAAATATTTTCTACTACCGTTGATGCCAACGCTGGTGAGCCAAAAGTCTTGTATGGTGCCACAGGAATTGCTCCACCCAAATCAACTATTTGATAATGAATAGCTGGTAATTCATTGGCAATACTGGAAACAGCAGTAGCATATAAAGAGTGTGTATGGATAATTGCTTTTATACTTTCGTCATTCTCGTATATCGAATAATGCAAATCAACTTCAGAAGATGGTAATAAGTTACCTTCAACCACTTCTTTATCTTGATTCATAACTAATATGTCTGTTGGTTTCAGATTTCTATAGGCTGCTCCACTTGGGGTAATAATTACATATTCACCAACTTTAATGCTGGCGTTTCCAGATGTATTAATAATAAGCCCTGCTTTCTGCAAACGAATAACTGCGTTAATAATCATTTCACGCTCAAGCTTAAATTTCATAATTTAATCCTGATTTAGAATTATCATTGCATCCAGCGCTGTCTTTATAGCGGATTTTATCCCAATATCACATGCTTTCGAATCCGGTTTAACATTTCCATCTGATATATTTTCGACAAACCCATCGATACTGAATATGCATCCAGTTTTAATTTTATTTAAAGCTCCAATCATTAACACAGCAGACGCTTCCATCTCAAATGCCAAAACATTAGATTCTTTCGCCAAAGTTATGTCGTTTGATAAAGCTGGACTACTAAAAGCATCTGAAGTATGTACGACTCCGGTATGAATAACCGCTGATTGTTTCTTTGAGGCATCTATAAGAGCATTTACAATCTCTATGTTTGCAACAGCAGGATAATTCAAAGGCAAGAATTTTGATGTCAGGCCCTCATCCCTTACTGCAGCTGTGCCGATGACATTATGACCTGGTTTAATTTCTTGGTTGCATGATCCCGCGGTACCAACGCGAATCACATTTTTACAGCCAAGTTTAGCAAGATCTTGCATAACCATGGTTGCGCTTGGGCAACCGATACCAGTAGAAATTACTGATATTGGAACATTATTATATAATCCTGTGTAGGAGTGAAATTCTCTTTGAACCATCACCAACCTAGAATCCGTCAACCAATTTGAAGCAATTTTATTTGCTCTTGCCGGATCCCCTGGAACCAGAACATTAGGTGCTATTTCTCCAGGGGTACATCTTAAAGCTCGACACTTAGATCGAATCTCATCATTTGGGTCTGGTAAATCAAATACATCTGGCCATACTTTTGTCATCAATATCTCCTACTGTCAGGAAAATCATATCAAGCTATCGTCAATAAATGAACTGGTATCCTGATAAGTATGAATTTGATTTGCTTTGAATACCCCTCTATCAGTAATTATGGCATTCACTAAATGCGGTGGTGTGATATCAAAAGCTGGATATAATCCTTTTACTCCAGATGGGGCAATAATTTTTCCACCATAGGACACCAAATCATCCCCAGAACGTTTTTCAATAATCACATCCTCAGTATTCAAACTTTCAATATCAGGGCCAGATTGCCTGAGAACATAATAAGGTAAATTATTAGCATCAGCCGCAAGAGCGTATTGATATGTTCCAATCTTATTTACAATTGAACCATCCATGCACACTCTATCAGCGGCCGTAATAAATGAATCCACTGATCCTTCTTGCATTAATGCCCCGCCCATTCCATCAGAAATAATATGTGTCTCAAAACCGAGTTCTGAGGAACATAATGAAGTTAACTTTGTTCCTTGCATGTAAGGTCTCGTTTCGCTACACAAAAAACTTAGATTCATATTTTTCTTTTTAGCTTCTACTAAAAGATATGCGTAAGATCGATCTGGAAAACAGTGGGTTAAAATTGTATCGCCACACTTAATTAAAGAGATAGCATACTCGGCAGTCTTTCTCGCTTGCTTAGCTAGATCAGAGGCAACTTTATCTGTTACATACAGAATCTCATCTAAAGGAGAACGATTCTCCTTTATCGCCTCTTTAGATTTTTTAAGACAAAGTGCTATTACTCTTGAAAGCGCTAAACCTGTTGGTCTGGTTAATAATAAACGCTGTGCTGCTTTGTCGATATTTTCCATGGATGTATTATTCTGTTGTGCAGTCAAAGCCAAGCCATAACCCGCTGCAATTGAGATTGAAAAAGCACCTTGAATAACCATGGATTCAATTGCGTCAGCCACATCCTCTGTCGTCTCGCACGTAATGTATTCTTTGGATAGTGGTAATTGTCTCCTGTCAAGAATCTGCACAATTCCATCACTCCAAATTGCCATTCCTCGTTTTTTAAGCAATAAAGGTAACTCTGATTCTTTGTAAAAACCATCTAGGCCAATCTCTTCACTTAAAGAATGCATTAATCAGTAGTTGCTCTTAAATTTAGGTTTTAGATTTCTTTTTGTTTTAATAGTTTTATTGAATTTCTTCCCATTAAAATCAAAAAGAAAGTAATTAGAATATTCATGAGTGAGTACGAAAAGAAAATTTGCCAAAGATCCCCATGTAGGCTCTTAAAACTCGGCAGTAAATACAACATTAACGCATAACATAACGAATAAATAAGGAATAATTTGTATGTGATAGAATCGATCTGAAGTAACATGCCGGTTAATGTAGCAAAATATGTAGTACTGATTGCAAAAATAACTGTATCAAATCTTGTTTGATCTGAAATTGTTAACAAGATGAACGCAGAAACAAGAATCAACATAATTAATTGAAAAAAAACAAAGCACTTCATATCCGTGGTTATAACTGGGTTATATTTTTCGTCAAAACCGTATGTTTTATCTTTATACTGGATATCATTTGGTCTCCAATTCGTTCTTGAATACCAGATTCTGATTTTATCTTTAAGATTTCTAGTTTCGAGTGAATCTTTGAACATTTGATAAAAAACTTGAAAATTAGCCCAAATAGGGTTCCAGCTTCTCAACGCTGAAACCGTCCCATAAATTGGGGCAATTGTTTCGACTTCTGCTTTATACGTTCCAAATATTCTGTCCCATAAGATAAATACACCACCATAATTCGCATCTATATATTCTTTATTTTTAGCGTGATGTATTCTGTGATTCATTGGAGTTACGAAGATTTTTTCCATCCAACCAAGATGACCAATATGCCTAGTATGTACCCAAAATTGATAAACCAGATTTACGCCAGCTACCGAAACAAACACTTCGCCAGGAACACCTACCATTATCATTGGTGCAAAGAATATCCATTTCCATAAAAAACCTGTACTTGTTTGTCTGAGAGCTGTAGCTAAATTAAAATCTTCGCCGTGATGATGCACTACATGGGTTGCCCATAAAACTCTTATTTCATGGTGAAATCGATGCATCCAATAGTAAAAAAAATCATACATAATAAACGCAACAACCCAAGTTATAACTTTATTACTTGCCATTAAATTTATACTGAACTTTTCAGCAAAATAAACAAAAATAAGCCCCTGAAAACCTAAATTAAGGAGAGTTGGAAAACGACTAATAATACCGATTGAGATACTCGTAAAAGCATCATTAACTCGATAAGTATTTTTCTTTGTATATGCACCGTAAAAATACTCGCAAATAATCAATAAGAAAAATACAGGTATCGCCAAGATAATAATTTGAGATGAATCCATCAAGATCTTCCTTATTAGTTTACTATGACTGCATTCTGGTCAGTTCTAATTTACCGTTCAATCCTTTATACCTTTTAATTTAGCAGATCATTAAAGGAGATCAAGATTCATAACCTTGCACCAAGCAGAGATAAAATCGGCAACAAATTTTCCTTTAGCGTCATCGCTCGCATACACTTCTGATAGAGCTCTTAATTGAGAATTAGAACCGAACACTAGATCAACGCTAGTTGCCGTCCTAACTTTCTTGCCAGAAATACGATCAAATGCCTCATATGAATTACCAGTTTTACCAAGTTTCCACTCTACAGACATATCAAGTAATACCGAGAAAAATTCATTTGATAATTCATCTGTATTTTTGGTAAAAACACCATACTCATCGGCACTGATTCCTATTGATCTCATCCCACCAACAAGGACAGTCATTTCTGGAGCTGTCAGTCCGAGTAATTGAGCTTTATCTATCATCATTTCTTCGGGGCTTATATTGTAAGCAGCATTCTGATAATTGCGAAATGCATCAGCAATTGGTTCTAGTGCTGCAAATGATTCAACATCTGTTTGATCTTGTGATGCATCACCCCTACCAGGAGTAAATGGAACGACTTCACCAGAAGCATTCTCTATCCCTACGTTTCCTGCCAAAACGATTATATCTGCAACAGAAGCGCCTACCTCGCTTGCAACCCCTTCCAGTACTTGCAAAACTCTCTTAAGTTGTTCAGGTTTATTTGCTTCCCAATCCTTCTGCGGAGCAAGTCTTACTCGTGCTCCATTTGCTCCGCCTCGTAAATCTGAACCTCTATATGTGGAAGCACTGGCCCAAGCAGTTTCAACCATCTCTTGAATGGTTAAATCACTTTGCTGTATCATTTCCTTGGCAGTATCAACGTCATAATCTGAAGCCCCTGAAGGTACAGGATCTTGCCAAATGAACTCTTCACCAGGTACCTCGGGCCCCAAATATCTTGACTTCGGGCCCATATCTCTATGTACCAATTTAAACCATGCGCGTGCAAATGCATCGGCAAGCACCTCAGGATTTTCATGGAAGTGCTTTGAGATTTTTC
>JAYZHY010000051.1:0-3268 GCA_036166115.1 Pseudomonadota bacterium
ATCTGGACCTTTTTCTACTTTTGCGATTGAATTTTCTTCTTTATTTTCTGCCCACTTCTTTACTTTTTCATCTTCCTCTACTCCCCTTGTTACTGCTTGGTTTAAATTATCAATTGCATCATCGTCCCTCTTGTATGCTTTACACGCCCAACCTGATCCAGGTGACGGGCCTCCTGTACCTTTAATTTCTTTTTCATCAGTCCCTGGTTTCCACCACCATTCACACATTTCATCCGGAGGATTTTCCATTCTATTGATAATTGATGGATCAACTTCCCCAATTTTCTCTTCTACGGCAGCTACGATCTGGGTAACTGGTGGTGTGTATCCATGTTTCTGGCTCAGGCGGTCAATCTCTCTCATTACCTGTAAACCCGCAACGTGAGATGAAACTTCTGCCCTTGCTACCTCTTCAGATCCTTTATCTTCTTTACCTGGTTCTCGACCAGGTCTTTGTGTTTGTACAACTGAAATTTTTCCATCGTCATCAACATCTATATAAGCACCAGCCCCAGTTGCAGTACCTTTGTTTCCTGAAGCCTGTGTTTTTGTATTATCTTTTGGTTGTACAAATGTCCAATTTGTCATTCCCATAGCATCAAGAACACTATTAGCATCTCTTATTTGTTCGTCAGAAGCAGAAATATCTGACATAATCTCAACACCACGAGTCAAGTCTATTGGTACAATTGGTTCTTCTTCATTTAATAAGTCTAATGCGGATCGCATAAAGGATGTATTATTTTCAACATTGATATTTTTAATATTGATATTTTCATTTGCTCCTTGGTCAGGTGATCCTCCAGTATACATTAAAGTTCCACTAACATCTAATGTACGTCTAAAATTTACTAATTGATCAGCAGTTAATTTAGGATTTTTTTCAACCATTCTTGAAAATAAACTACCTGTATCACCAATGTCATTTAAAAATTTATCATAATAATCGTCATTTTGATATTGAAATGAAGTTCTTAAATTAGAAACAAACATTGAGCTCCGTAAAGCCATCTCCCGTCTCTGTTCGTCACTTAAACTTTTAAAATGTATACCAAGCCATCCAAGACCAGCCGATGCAATTCCTTGGGCAGTTAATTTAGTACTTACACTTGCAATACTTGATGCAACTCCGGCTCCTATTGGTCCAGCCGCAAATCCGAGTAAACTAAGCATCAAAATTGCAACTGATTTATCTGAATCATCATCAGCATCTTGTTGCATAGCACCAGGATCTTTTCCACCCCTTTGCATAAAGTCTTTCATATCTGGCTGTTCTAGTGGAGACGCACCAGAGTTATTTGGTTTCCATTTACTCTCAACTTTGTCCCAAATTGGCATTTTTACTTTTACTGAACCATCTTTCCAGTTATGTGTTTTTCCGTATTTGTCCTTCCAAGCCGCTACTCCAGCATCTTCTTCTCTTTTCCAGTCATCAAAATCTCTATTTTGGGCTGGTACAGGTTTATAAGGTTCTACTTTTCCTAATCCAGGATCATAATTTTTTGCCCAATCTTGCCAATGTGCATTTACATAATTTCTATCATAAAAAATATTAGCAGGTATTTGTTCCCCACCTAATTTAAATTTAGCATTGTGGTTAGGATTATCAACTTGTTTTTTCATCCATGTATGTAATTTTTGTCTCTGATCTGGTTTCTCTGCCCATGCTAATATTCCTGGAACATATTTCATTGGATCAGTTTCTTTACTCAGTATAGTATCGCGGTTGACAGTTGACTTGTCAATTTGTCCACCTGCGGCAGATGGTTCATTTTCCCAAAAGAAATCGTCTTCACCATTTGCAGTATTAATGTATAAACTTTTACTTTTATCTTCTAGAAAGTCTTCTAGTATATCGCGGTCCATTAATCTTACTGCATATTTTTCGTTATCAGCAAAATGTTTTATTTCATTCCACATCCAAGTTGTCCAGCCTGGATCTTTTTCAATTTCTGGAACAGGTTTTTCACCTATCTGCATAAAAACTTTTTTAAAATCGCTTATTTTACCTGATTTTATTTTAGTTGCATCGTCCCCAGTAATAAGTGTTTTAGTTGGACCAAATAAAGCAAGCATGTCTCGTATTTCTTTTTCTAATGCTGGTCTCTTCTCAGCACTACCTGACCAACTAGACATTTGTTGAGCAACGGCTGATCCGCCCCAATTTTTCCATTTGTAGTCGTCAAACTCATTTCGTATTTCTCTTTTAGCCTTAAGAACTGCTTGTTGTTCCGCCGAACTATGTTCCTCTCTTGATTCTGGCTCGTTCTGCTTAGGTTCTTCAGGCTCGATTGTTGATGCAGGCTCATCTTTGTTCACAACTTCATCATAACCATCTAGTTTTGAAATATGTTTTTCTGAATCGCTACCGTATACATCTACCATATTTGCTGGGGTTGCTTTTTCTGAAGGCATTCCACCCCAATTATAACTCGTGCGTCCTCCACCCCATGTGTCTTCCCATGAAGCACTGACTGGCGTTGGTGGGTTCTTTTTCCAATCCCATCCATGCCATTTTTGAGCAATAGTCTCACCATAACTTACCAAATTTTTAACTTCACTGCTTTTTAAATTCTTAGAGCTTGGTGGGTTGGGCTTTTTACCAGCAATAATTTTACTAATATAGTCGCTTAATTTATGAGCAAAACCACTTGTAATACCTTGAGAATTAAGAACATCCCAAACTAAAACATACATGTTTCCCTTTGCTTTTGCTGAATTCTTCTCGGATTCCTCGTCTTCTAGAAGAATTTGCTTTTCAATATACGGCTGTAATAACGATTTCATAATTTTTATCTCTCATATAAGAGTTTTATATATTTAGCATATTATACTGTTTGCGAATATTGCTCAGTGGCTATATTAAATATATTTTCTTTAATCTCTTCAACGTCTTTTTTGCTAGTTTTTGGCTTTGCTTCTTCCTCAACTTCATCGCTTCCGTGAGGATTAATTCGCTCATATTCCATATAGTGCTTAACTGCACCAAGATAGTCTGAAGCCTTTGTAATCTTTGCTTGAATCCAAGGTTCCAAATTCTCTGTGTCACTAATCATTTCGTGGAGCTCAGCCGAATACTTTGCGGCTTTGTAGAGCTGTTCTTTAGCCATCCATCCGTCCTCATCTGAATGATCTAAGACGCCTTCTTTTAAGTTTTCGGCCATTTTACTCTCCTTTTTAGATTTTTTACTTTTTTTGATTGACTTAACATAACCAAACAAACTTGGTCGCTTCATCATTTTACCAAGTTGCATTGGAACACTAGCAA
>JAYZHY010000052.1:0-15328 GCA_036166115.1 Pseudomonadota bacterium
TATTTGAAAAATGAAATATTACTTCTATTGATTGTTTTTATGGTTATGACTTTGTTTTCTTTGTCACATTCAGAAGATCATTCTGGTAAATGGTTCTTTACAGAAGGTGAGTCCAATCCCGATACTGCGACACAAATTAGTCAAGCCTCAATCACATCAATTACAAATGAATCGACCTTTGAAGAAGTTTTCCCAAATTTGACATTCTATTGCACAAAGAACAATCCAGACCCAATCCTTCAAATCAACTGGAAAAGATTTATATCATCATTTAACAAGACTGAAATTGGCTTGCAAGTTGATAAAGAAAAAATGACTTGGATTAAATTTAACGTAGATAAAACGGGCAAGATAACTCGTCAAGATTCTCTTTCTCAGTCAAAATTACTGATAAACAGACTGCTTGGTAAAACTACACTCAAAGTAGAAGTTGAACCATACTCAGAACCAGCAGTCTCAGCTGAATTTAATCTTCAGGGCTTTGTGGTATATATTGAGAAGCTAAGAGATTCTTGTATGATCTAAGTTCAATTGTCGCAAAAGTTATTCTTTAACACCCAAGCGTTCATGCATAATAGAACTCGTTGTGGTGTATTGTAGATGAACCTTCTTATCAGGCTCAATCTGTTGTTTTATGGCAAATGCAGCCAAAGCTGCCTCATGAAAACCAGACAGGATTAATTTTTTTTTGCCAGGATATAAATTGATATCACCGACAGCATAAATACCGGTTTCAGATGTCTGGAATTTCTCCGTATCCACATTGATTGTTTTTCGATTGATATCCAATCCCCAACCGGCAATTGGTCCTAATTTTGGCGACAACCCATAAAAGACAAGAAGATGATCAACTGAAATTTCTTGTTCTTCAACATCTTGTTGTGAAATCTTTATAGAAGTGAGCTTTCCATTTTTACCAGTCATTTTAGTTACTTTGGTATTATCAATGATATTCATCTTACCTTCAGAACATAACTGTCTTGCCTTTTTCACTGAAGACGAAACAGCACGATATTCACCACGTCGATGAATGAGTGTTAACTCTCTGGCGGATGCTGACAGGTCAATGGCCCAATCAAGAGCGGAATCACCGCCGCCTAATACCACAAGTTTCTTTCCCTTGAATTTGCTTGAATCCTTAACTTTGTAATGCAATGACTTATTTGTAAATTCATCTGCATTACTCAACCTCAATTGTCTTGGCTGAAAAGATCCAACTCCTCCAGCTATAACCACCGCTTTAGATTGAAATTTCTTACCAGAATTCGTTTCGAGCATGAAAGTTCCATCTTTTTGTTTATTAAGAACCGATAACTCATCATTGAGCGTTATACCATAATCAAAAGGTTCGATTTGTTTAAGTAAATTCTCTGTTAATTCTTCGCCAGTGCATACGGGTATAGCCGGGATATCATAAATAGGTTTATCCGGATAAAGTTCGGCACATTGACCGCCTGGAGTGCGAATTGAATCAACTATCTCTGATCTCAAGCCCAAAAGACCCAATTCAAACACCTGGAATAATCCGCATGGCCCGGCACCAATGATGACAACATCTGTTTTAATCACAATGATAAGGCTCCATTTACATTGAATTATTAATTGTCCGTATAATTTAAATTATCTGCAAATTTAATTACCAAAATCACAACAAATAACATTACACTCACATAACAATGAGAAGAGATGCATTAACAAAAAATAACAACTACATTAACTACAAGAACAAAAACGGTTGGAACTCCTTACTTCCTGTAAGACAAGATACAAAAGAATTATTGCATGACAAAACTCCAGACGTTGCCATCATTGGAGCTGGTTACACAGGAATTGGTGCTGCAAAACGTTGGCATGAAATTGCCCCCAATGACGAAATAGCTATTATCGATGCTAGCACCATTGGAGAGGGCAACCCTGGAAGAAATTCAGGTTTTCTTCTAGAAATTTCATTAGCCAATGATGCTACATCTAAAGATATGGAGCGCATGTCTAAGTGCAATAAATTAATTTCAGAAACAATGACAAGAATCATAGATTCTGTTGCTCACTCGGATATCGACTGTCAAATATATAGAACTGGAACGTACAGAGCAGCCGCAGGCAAAGTGGGTATTAAGGCATTAAAAAAATATCAAAACTTCCTTGAAAAATCAGAATTAGAGCATGAATACTTAAATAAACATAAATTAAAGGAAAGAATTGGTACTGATTTTTATCAAGCGGGTCTATTCAGTCCGCATTGTTACCTTGCGCAGCCTGCAGCTTTGATCCGAGCTCTTGCTCAAAACTTACCAGATGAAATCCATTTATATGAAAATACACCCGCACTGGAAATTAAAAAAGATCATTCATACTGGCAAATAGAGACACCAAATGCATCAATAAAAACTAAAAAAGTCATTATTGCTAATAATGCATTCTGCGGGCAATTAGGTATTGGAAAGAGTTATGTGTCAACCATTTATACATACGTTGGTCTTACCGAAGTACTTGATCAGAATTTTCAAGATATGTTAGGTAGAGAGAGAAATTGGGGTATCCTTCCAACGCACAGGCTTGGATGTACTCTCAGAAAAACACCGGATAACAGACTGATGATTAGATCATTGTATGATTACGGAACCGAAGGAAACAATACATTGATCGCAGAAAAACTTTTACACAGCTTAAGATTACGCTTTCCAGGCTTAAAAGACGTTAAATTTGAGAGTGTTTGGGGTGGAACAACTGGGTTCACCTACAATGGAGGACCTTTATGGGGTGAAATTAACTCAAATATGTATATTTCCTCAGGTTGCAATGGAGGAGGAATTGTTAAAGGTACATTATTTGGGGGTTTATTGGCTGATTTAGCCAATAATCATTCAGTTCCAGATGTCAACAAACTTTTTGGTATGGCCAGCTGGATGCCACCGGAACCATTTAGAAAAATTGGCTTTAAATTGATTTCAATGATAGAAAGAATAAGAGCAAAAGATGAAGCTTAAGTACCACATCAACTAAACAAAAAATAATACTAATAAAAAAATATGGATTCAATTGAACAATTCGGAATATTGTCTTTAATACCTGCAACAGTAGCAATATTTTTGGCTTTTTTAACAAGAAACACTATATTTTCCTTAGCGATGGCTTGTTTCATTGGTGTCGTAGTTTCTGGTCAGGGTTTAATTGGATTTCCCAACCTGCTCAAAAATGCACTGGGAAACACTGACTTTTCTTGGGTGCTCTTGCTCGAATTTTTTATTGGTATCTCGATTGCTTTTTTTCAAAGAACTGGGGCCATACATAACTTCTCCCAATATATTGCGTCAAAGAAAATGACGCGGATTCGTGTGCAATTAATTGCTTGGTTCATGGGAATGTTTGTTTATTTTAGTGATTATTTTAGCCCTCTTTTTGTTGGTTCTACAATGAGAAGTCTATCTGATCGTTTTAAGATTTCTCGAGAAAAACTTGCCTACATTTGCGATTCAACCTCTGCGCCTGTGAGTATTCTAGTGCCAATAACTGGATGGGCTGTTCTGGTCGCAACACTTATGATAGGTATGGGTCCTATTAATACGGCTGGTGATGCAATGATGGTGTTTATAGCAGCAATTCCTTTTAATATATACTCCATTTTAGCTGTTGCCATGGTGGGATTAATTGCAATAAATGCCATACCGGATTTTGGCCCAATGAAACAAGCCGAAAATCGTGCGCTTTATGAAAATAAAGTATTGCGAGATGGGGCTACTCCATTAATGGGCATAGAACTGACCAATATCGAACCGCATAAAGATATAAAAACCAGTTTGTTCTGGAATTTTGTTTTTCCTGTACTGATTGTGATTTGTTTCGCTGTAGGATCCTTTATAATTACTGCCTCTGCCAAACCAATGGAAGCGTTCTTGTTGTCTTCATTTGTTGCAGGAACGGTTATGCGAATCCAAGGTATTTCACTTGATGAAATCATAAATACGGCCATGCTTGGTATTAAAGGAATAATGCCGGCCATTATTATTCTAGCCTTAGCATACTCATTAAATGATCTTTCGGCGATGCTAAATACTGCCGGCTATATTGTCTCAGTCACGGAATCATGGTTGACTCCAAAAGTCTTACCTATGCTGGCCTTTCTTATAACAGGATTTGTGGCATTTTCGACCGGAACTTCATGGGGAACATATGCGATCATGATACCCATCGCGGTACCATTAGCATTCAATTTCTCAGGCAATGAACTCAATACAATGGTCTACGCAACCATTGCAGCAATTGCAGGAGGAGGTGTTTTTGGGGACCATTGCTCACCTCTGTCCGATACGTCCATTTTAGCTTCTACAGGTGCAGCCTCTGATCACATTGATCACATAAAAACACAGATGCCATACGCATTAATCTTAGGCATTATAAGTATATTTCTCTATCTCGGCATCGGCTGGTTAATGTAAATTTCTAAAACTTGATTATCTAAATAGATCGATATCTTCTTCAAGGCTATGTTCACTCAATAAAGAAACTATAATGAGTACAGGTAATCCTATTAACCAACCCAAATAAGAAGCTGCAAAGCCAAAAGGTTCACCTAATATCGAATAAATGACCGCAGAAGAACCTCCTAGTAACATACTCCAAAAAGCACCTGTGGCTGTCGTTCTTCGCCAAAACAAGAGACCAAGCATTGGAAAAAAGATGCCAGCAGAACCAAAAGTATAAGCATACAAGATTAAATCCAAAACATTAGGGATTAAATATGCCGTTGCAATTGCCAATATACCTAGAAAAATTGTGGTGTATCTTGCCACTCTAACCAATTGTTCCTGGGAGGATTGCGGCTTTAAATATTTCTTGTAAATATCATTCGTAAATATTGCGACCGGTCCCATTAAACAAGAATCTGCAGAAGACATAACAGCAGCAATATATGCCGCAATAACTAAACCTGCGATACCAGCAGGCAATAATTGCATAATAATCATTGGAGTGGCCAATTCCGGATCCGCTAAATCTGGGATTAAGAATCTGGCAATCAAGCCGATCATTGTGCTACCAATTGCAAACAATGGCCATTCGATAGGTATACCAGTTAAAAAGAAACCTCTTTGGGCAGTTTTAACATCTCTCGCTGCCACAATTCTTTGCATTGCAGCAATTGAAATAAACCAAACTGGGAAAACCGCAAAAAACCACCCTAGCATTTGCTGCCAACCAACAGCACCCCAATTTAATAAATCTTCTGTTTCAGGTGAAGAGTTAAATTTCTCAACCATGGCGCCCCAACCACCTACTTCAATAAGGCCAATGGGAACAGCTATAAATACAATACCTATCATCAACACAAACATTTGAAAAACATCTGTATATATAACAGCTTTAAGGCCACCCATAGTTGTGTAAGCTAAAATAATTGCCCCTGAAAGCAACACAGCAAATGTAAGATTCATGTTCAATGTAACTTGTAAAAGCTTTCCACCAGCAATTATTTGTCCGCCAACAAAAGTAAACCAAGCCAAGCCAATAACAACAGCGGCTAACGTTCCAGTGCGGCGATCAAATCTTGCTTCAAATAAATCACCCGTGGTCAAACCTTTCACTTTATCTGACCATCTTTTAACTTTTGGCACCATTAAGAAAGAGACCATTACAACACTTAGTCCAGATACAGCAATCATCCATGATCCGGAAACGCCCAATGTAAAACCAAGTCCTCCCATGGCTATACTAAATCCTCCACCTATATCTGTGGCTGCAGCACTGCTTGTTGTTTGAACCAGATTCATATTTCTATCAGCAGCTAAGAAAGAATCAATTTTACTGTTTTTTTCTTTTGCTCTGACGACAGACACACCAATCCATATCAAGACAAGAAAATAGGACAACATCGCCAAAAAATCCAAAAATTGCAATGACTCCATAATTAAATTCCTATCCGTTCAAAAAATTTAAATATCAATGGTTGAATTAATGGATGATGATGCACTTGGAAAAAACATAGATGGGCAAGGTGAAAGATTAAGCCAAATATTACGCTCACTTGGAAATGCTACTCCTGGGAAATCTGAACCCAAATCCAATAAATCCATGATTAATTGAAAATGCAGATGAGGGGGCCAGTTTCCATTCTCTGGTGGAGCGCCTACTTCAGCAATTAACTGGCCCGCAGATACATTTTGTCCTTCTTTAATGCCAGCAATACCTTGCGAAGAAAGATGCCCGTATAAAGTATAGAAAACACCCCCGTTATGATTACTGTGCTCAATGATTAGCATAGGTCCATAATCCAGTTCAGCTTTATTGTTGGTTTTGATATATACAGTACCATCCAGTGGGGAGAATATTTTCGTTGTGTGTTGACAGAAAATATCGATACCCAGATGAATGCTGCGTTTCTCATGCCTACTGTCTGTAACTGAATTAAATAAATCATTAGAGTATATATCTCGTGACTCTCCCCACCTGCCATATGCAAATTCTGTATTCGCGGCGTGAATTGAACGCTCTATCAAACTATTGAATTGTTGTGCAGATAATCCAGTTATAGGTTCCCCACAGAGATCAGCGCCAACACTTAAGTCCAATATAATCATATTCTGATCTGACTTAATTATTGGACTGGAAACAAAAGAAGAGGATTTTAAGTATGTCATCGTTGTCTCGATATCTTTTGAGATACGTTGATATTGATCAAAACGAGTCTTACCCACGGAAAACATTGATTTGTTCATAAAATAATAGATCAGAGAGAAAGCATTTCGTTTGCAGCGCGAATACCGTGAGTGATGGCTGAATTAGTATCTGCTGCAGCACCAGCATCAGAATTGGCTATGGCGATTCGTCCAAATTGCTGTCTTCCTATTACCCATGGTTTGCTTTCCTCACTAGGCCAATCAGGTTCCCACAACAAATCATTCGAATAAGAATAGCCATGCGGCCATCGATTGACTGTTATTGCGGTGATATCTTTCCCTGCATCAAATCCAGCTTTACCTAATGCTTGATCTAAATGACTCTTGACGTGATCCTCAAACACTGAAAATGGAGTTGATAACAATCTCCTTCTGCCTTCCTTCCATTGATCTGGTCCTTTTATATCAATGGAATGATGAGAGTGACACATGTGCAGAACCATTGGGTCATTCGGCGATTTATTGAATTTGTAACCACCAATTGAAACTGGGTAATCAAGTTCCACTTGTTTGAAGAAATCATTAGTATAATAAACAAAATCCAACCCTAATTCTGCGAAAGCCCTCCAATTTGGAATCATTACTTTTGTGTAAGTCAATGGAACTTTAATATTATATTTAAGGCCTTCAACCTGCTTCTTTGGCAACTCTGAACAAAGATAAGGAATGGCGCTGTTCTAACACGCAAGTATGCATTTTTCAGCTCTGATCGTGTGGACTTGATAATTCCTAACGTAAGTCAAATCAACGGCACTTGAATCTTGATTATGCGAAACATTCACCACCGTAGAATTTAATCGAATACGGGTTAAAGAATTCTTGTCCAGTAACGGATAATTGACTTTTGCGAGAACAACATCTTCCATACTTGATCCTGGAACAGCCTCAGGAATAAGCTTCCTGACCAATAAACGAGCCACTGACGCATTTCCATCCGGGAAATGAAAAATATAAGGCTCATCACCTCGATACCCGCTCCTCTTCAGAGTCTGATTAAGCCCTGGCATCCCGCCATCATAACTTTGTATTGAAGTTGCTGGCACTTCATCTATTCCAACAACCCAAAAGCTCATACCCCAACGTCTAAACATCTCTAATACTTGTTGGTCGACTTTTACGTAATCTTTTAAAAAATCATAGTAACTCACTTTACTTAGTAGGTTGTGCTTCTCTTCATCTGATAATACCGGCAAATAGTCCTTTTTCTCTGTCCAAAGTCTCACTAAATCACTTTTAGCCTTTTCATTCATGGGTGAATTTGCTGCAAACTCTTCCCAAGGAATCTTATTGTAACCCGTGACCAATTTCTGCTCAGAGAAAGATTGGTTATCAAAAACAATGCCTTTACCTAAATCCATAGATGAATAGAAAGACTGATCATAAGCCTCATAAAATTTCTCAACATCTATGCCAATTTCTTTTATTAATTCTTTTGCTTCACTACTATATGAAGAAGGAGTATCAATTGATTCGGTACCACCATAACCAATTCTCATTTCACCATTTATATTAAACTCATTGCGCTTAGCATGTCCTCCAAAATCATCATGATTATCAATCACCAATATTTTTGCTTGAGGATGTTTCTTTTGATAATGATATGCAGCTGTTAATCCGCTTATACCAGCCCCTACAACTGCCAAATCATATTTTTCTTCATAAGAAGTCGTTGGCCATTTCTTTCCAAGCACTCTAGAATGCATGACTTCCCAAGAACCATCATGACTGCCCCTCAAGCCGGTCAATGAAGGTGGATAATAATCATCTGCTAGAGAGAATTCTGAATCAGCTGATCCTAAAACACTTTGAAAGGGGGATAACATGGACGTCCCAATGGCTATCTGAGTGCCATTTAAAAAATCTCTTCTTGAAATCTTACCGCTCAATTTACCCTCCTAGTTGAATGCAATCAATTCAGAAATTGAAGCTATTTACATCAATCTAACCATGAATATATTTCCATGGGTTTGTTTCAGAATCCTTTTCAATCTGCACTTCTATTATTGCAGGTTGATCTTGGTCGATTGCTTTAATCAACGCCGGTTTAAATTCTTTTGGAGAAGCTACCCGATAACCCTCTACTCCAAATGAATCAGCTATCTTAAGAAAGTCGGGATTTGTAAGATCGGCTCCAATAATATGGGATTGAAATCGATCTTTTTGATCTCTTCGTACATTCCCAAAAGAATTGTTATTAAATACTACAGTGACAACACCAATATTATGCTGAACTGCTGTTGCAAGCTCTGGCATTGCAAACATAAATCCACCATCACCAATAATTGAGACAACTGATTTTTCCGGCATGGCTGCTTTAACGCCCATTGCGGTAGGAAAACCAAAACCCAATGTCCCTTGGTAACCTGATGAAACATAAGTTCTTGGTTCGTATACAGGAAATCCATAATAGGAAGTAAAACCAGCTTGACATAACTCCTCTACAAAGTAACCATCTCTGGGTAATACATCTCGAATAACATCTAAATAGGATACTTGTGGTTGAATTGTTTCTATCGCGGTTCTCATTCTTACTTTAGTTGCTGCAATCCTATCTAAATCACCTTTCTTGAAACCCTTTTTATTCACTTTATTTATTAAAGCGGTAACAGCATCAACCGAATCAGCAATAATTCCAACATCAGGTTTCAACCGAACCATTTCTTCGGGATCAATATCAATCCTAATTAATTTTGGTGCATTTGGAGTGACCGAGCCCCTCCATCCAGGAGGTGAGCGATCGTAATACTTCATCATTGATAGCCAACGCATATACTGCAGCTCTAGACGAGAACCAATTCCAATCAGAAGGTCGGTATCATCCCACAGTTTCCTCGCGGCAGCTGACGATACACCGACATCGCTGTCTTCACTGACTACACCTCGCCCACTTCTCAAAGAAGTTGTTGCCGCGCCTAACAATTCAGAAAATTGTCTAATTTCCTTACTGGCATGTTGAGCGCCGGATCCGCACATAATCATGATATTTTTTGATTTTGCTATAATGTCTGCTGCATCATTAATGGCATCCTTATCTAGCTCCGGTTTATCAATGACATCATTGCCGGGCATCATCTCAACGTCCCATTGTTGAGCCATTGTGTCCCAACACATCTCAACCGATACTGGCCCAGGACGACCACTTTGCATAATTCGAAAAGCCTCATTCATAAAAGACGATGTCTCACTTGGGTCAGCAATATGTCCTGCATATTTTATTATGGTTTCTAAAGTATCTGTTTGACTGGATAATTCATGCAGATGACCTCTGCCCTTACCTAAAAACTCAGCAGGCACTTGGCCTGTCATACACAATAGTGGCACATTGCCTCCAGCTGCAGTGCATAATGCGGCTGTCGTATTTAACACTCCTGGACCTGGAACCACAGAAAATGCCCCAGGCTTGCCCGTAGCTTTGGAGTAACCGTAAGCCATATAAGCAGCGCCTTGTTCATGACGGGGAATTATTGTCTTGATCTCAGGTAAATTATATAACGCATCAAATATTGGATACGTCTGAGCACCTGGGAGGCCAAAAACCGTATCAATGCCATTGGCCTTTGCGGCCATAACCATAGCTTTGCCTCCGGACATTTTTTCTAATTTACTCACACTGCGATCCTTGTATACACAAAACCTATTGCAAACATTGTCATGATAACAATACAAGCCCAATTCCAAATAACCAAAGAAGGTTTAGGCCGATATTTTTCTGGTATTTTTGATGAGGTTATTGCTTTGTAATTATAATAGCCAATGGTTGGTGCCGCAATTAATCCCACACTGGTTGCGAAATAAAGGAAGGCTTTAAAGCTGCTCAATAAAAATAATAAAATTATTACAATTCCAGTCACTTGAATAGCTGAAAATAATTTGTAACGATCAGGCAAATCTTTTTGTCTTCCAGTCATAATGCCTGATAACCTATCCGTTAAACGCGGCATGACATCCATCAGAGCAATCAGCGTCGACCACATTACTGCCAACCCTGCACTGGCAATGATTGGATAGGACCACTGGCCAATCGTTTCAGTAAAAACACGAAACAATTCAGAAGCAAATTCAGGTGGAGTAACTGGGACAGACCTACCTGTTTCAAACAGAACTGCAGTACCCATCACCACAAAACAAACAGCCAGAAACAATGTTAAAAAATAACCAATTTTAAAATCCCTGACAGCCACTTCATCTTTAAATTCAGCTGCATTCAACTTTCTTTTCTCGCAAACCCATTTAGAAAACAAAACGGCACCATTGGTGGGCATTGGCATCCAGCCAGCAACAGCTATAACAAATAAAGACAATTCCAAATTAATATCAATATCTGCAAATATTGGTCTGTCGTTACTTCCAAGGAGAGGTAATGCAAATAATACAGCTGCTAAAGTGAGGAGCGAAAAGACTAGTACTAATGACCGAACTATATTTTCCGCTTTTGCATATTGACCATTCATTAAAATGATCGCCGAAAATAAAGTAATTCCTATGGCTACCTGAGGGGCCGAATAAGAGACATCAAATATATTGATAAACAACCCTGCGGTGACCATTGCTACGGCACTGGTAGCAATAAAGGTATCCACGACAAAACCTGCCATCAGCCAAACAAGCGCCAATTTGCTTATTTCTCCATAAGCTCTAACCAGGCTTTCACCAGTTGCATTGGCATAGTCTACTGCAAAACGAAATGCTGGATACTTAATTAATGTTACTGCAATAATCAACCACAACAGAGAAAGCCCATAATCGGCTCCGGCTTGTGTTGAATAGACCAAATGAGAAACGCCTACACCAACAGCAGCAAGCATCATTCCCGGACCTATCCGGGATAAGATATTGGTCATTTAATCAAGCCTTTGCGACATTAACAATCTGGATATTGGTGTATTCATGCAAACCTTCTTCAGCGAATTCAACGCCAATTCCCGAGCATTTGACACCACCAAAAGGAACATTAGGTGCTATTCCGCCGTGACCATTTACCCATGCAGTACCACACTCCAATCGACTTGCAACCTCTGCTGCACGATTAAGATCGGATGACCAAACTGAACCGCCTAGGCCGGTCTCAAGGGCATTAGCTCGGTTTATTGCGTCATCAAGATCTGAGTATTTAATTATGGGTAATAACGGCCCAAATTGCTCTTCATCAACGATACGCATACCATCCGTCACATCTGCAACTAAGGTGTAAGGCATAAAATAGCCAGGTTCGTCTGGGATATCTCCTCCACAAAGAACACGGCCGCCTTGTTTCTTAGCATCCTCAAATAGATCAACAACCTTATCGTATTGCATCTTATTTTGAATCGGTCCCTGTAAGTTACTCTCATCCAATCCATCACCCATTGGGATGCCCGAGGCGGCTTCAGATAATTTCTCACACAGCTCATCATGAATGGATTCATGCACATACAATCTCTTGAGTGCGGCACAAGTTTGACCATTATTTAAAAAAGCCCCTTGTACTATATCTTGAGCAACAACCGCAGGATCAACATCATCCAATACAATTCCCGCATCATTGCCCCCCAATTCCAATGTTAATCTTTTTAAGGTGGCTGAAGAGCTACTCATTACCTTCTTGCCAGTTGGAATAGACCCAGTAAATATAATTTTTTGTATATTTGGATGTTCAGTCATCCATTGTCCTAGTTCATCCTCGCCAGCAACACAATTTAATACGCCTGGTGGTAACACAGCGCTGACAATTTCAGCCAATCTCAAGGAGCTCAATGGAGTATAAGGTGAAGGTTTCATGACAACTGTGTTACCCGCCCTAATGGCAGGCACAATATGCCAAACCGCAATCATAAGAGGCCAATTCCAAGGAAGAATCGAACCCACAACACCAATCGGTTTTCTCGTTTGTACTATTTTTGCATTCTCATCATCCACAATTACCTTTTCTGGAAGTTTTAAAGTACTTGTATAACCTGCCCAACCTGCAGCCCCTCCAAGTTCAAAACGTGAGCCCGCCCCCTCAAGTGGCTTTCCTTGTTCTTGAGTTAAAAGTTTTGCCAACTCTTCAGAATGGGAACCGATGGCCTCTGATATCTTACCGCACACTGCAGCCCTCTTCTCATCGGAAACTTTCGACCATGTTTTGTATGCTTCTGCCGCCGCATCAACAGCCTCATCAAGCTGTGCTTTCGAAGCAATTGGACATTCCGCTAAAACTTCTTCGTTGGCTGGATTAATAACAGAAAATGTATTGTCAGAAGAAACTTTCTGGCCGTTTATTATAAGCCCGTAATCAGACATTACTAACCTCCTAAATTTTATTTAATCAATCTACTCGCTATCGAATCATGGTAAATGCATATTCGATTGCTATTCATTTAATACAAATATTCAGTTACGGATAACAATATTTATGTCATATGAAATAAAGTATAATCAAAAAAAACGACATAAAGGGAATTAATTCTATGGTATTTAAAAAAAAGAGCACAATAATGATTTTACTCAGTCTATGCTTAGGTCTTTTTTTTAATCATAACGCCATTGCTAAGGAACAACCGAACATTATATTAATCGTTGCTGATGACTTGGGTTACTCGGATCTTGGGATTTATGGCAGCGAAATAAAGACACCCAATCTAGATCTTATCGCCAAACGAGGTATTCAATTAACCAACTATCACACCGCTCCCACGTGCGGTCCGACCCGAGCCATGCTAATGACCGGAGTAGACAATCATCGAGCTGGACTGGGAACAAATTCAGCAGCTTTACGAAGATTACCAGAATTAAGAGGTCGTCCTGGTTACGAAGGATATCTAAACGATGCAGTGCTTCCATTTCCTAAAATCCTCAATGAGGCAGGCTACCATACCTACATGACGGGTAAATGGCATCTAGGTAAATCAATCGGAAAATTACCAACCGATCAAGGTTTTGATCGATATTTTGGTATCGCTGACGGCGGTGGAAGTCATTTTTCTGATGCAAGAGGAACCTTCTCCGGGCAACCAATTGCCACTTATTTTGAAGACAGTATAAAATTAGAAAAGCTTCCAGATGATTTCTACTCATCAAAAGACTATACAAATAAAATATTAAATTACATTGAAAATAAACCAAACGACGGAAAACCTTTCTTTGCATACCTTGCATACACCGCGCCTCACTGGCCTCTGCATGTTCCTGACGATTGGATAGATAGATATAAAGGAGTGTATGACTCAGGCTGGGAGGAAATTCGTAAGACACGTTTCAAGCGCCAAAAAGAACTTGGGATATTACCAGCTGACGCTATATTACCTCCTATTAATCGAGTCGTTAAATATTGGGGAAATATTTCAGTACATCAAAAGCAAATAGAATTAAAAAGAATTGAACTTCACGCCTCTATGATTGAACTGATGGATTACCATATCGGTAGAGTTATTGATTATGTAAACAAAAAAATTGACAGAGAGACAATAATTATTTTTGTTTCGGATAATGGTGCAGAGGGAAATGCAATAAATGAGATGGGTGACAACAAACATTGGATACCCGCAACGTTTGATAACCGAATCGAGAACATGGGCAAAAGAGATTCTTATGTCTGGTTAGGCGCAGGCTGGGCCCAGGCAATGGTATCACCATATAAAATATACAAATCTTATACCACTCAAGGCGGCATAAAATCACCCGCTATCTTTTTTAGCACCAAAAATCGATTTAAAAACAGCAAAAAAAATTCTGTAATGACCGTGATGGATATTGCACCAACAATCTTAGAAGTGGCAGGTGTGGCCTACCCAGATACTGCCAAAAAAGGCATATTGCCTATGACGGGTCGTTCAGCCCTCAATTTCCTTACCGATAAGTCTGATTCAATCCATAACAATCAGCCGATAGGTTGGGAATTATATGGAAACCGAGCATTAATAAAAGGTAAATATAAAGCTGTGTTGACTTGGCCACCTGAAGGAAGTGGCAAATGGGAGCTTTTTGATACCCAAGAAGATCCAACGGAATCAACTGACATCTCAAAAGATAATGAGAATCTTCTTAGAGAATTAATTGCCGATTGGTCGAATTATGCAGAAGAAAATGGTGTCGCTATTATCGATAAAGACATTGGCTACGGTCGATATCCATAATGCATGCAAGAATCTCACTTTATTGAAATGACCGTCCAAGCTCTTTGATTTCAGAATAAAATCCTGCAACATCTAATGTTACCTGAATCGGGTGCTCCTCAATATTAAGCCAATACCAACCATGATTTCCGGAAAAAGGTGCCACCATTGAACCACTGCTGCTTGCCGTCTCACTTTCACGGTAACGAATAAAATATTCATCAGGATACTCTTCTGTATTCTCGCTTGGATCAGCGTGAAAATCAGTATAAACGATGCCTTTATCAATAGACCATGAATAAATAATTACATCACCTTGTTGCATAACTGCCTTATATTCAACTTGCTCTCCACTTTGAAGATCAACAATTATTTGTTCAGAAGAAAATACATTATTGTGTGTTTTTGAGAATGGTTCGCCAAGCGTGTCTGGATACCAAGAATCAAATTCCTCAGGAATAGTAGGATAACTGCCCTCTATAACTCTTACCTCAACTTCTTCAACAACATTACTTTCAGGACCTTCAGATAATTCAAGCAACCCAAGTTTTCCACCAACGCCCGTCGGATCAATTCCATATTCAG
>JAYZHY010000053.1:0-2661 GCA_036166115.1 Pseudomonadota bacterium
CAATCTCATAACATATAGCTGTAGCCAAATATACTCTTTCTTTAAACTCAATTAATTCTTGATTATCTTCTCCCTTAAGTAAGTCTAGATTAGGAAGGCCCTGCATTCTCATCCATTGACGAACAAAATTTGGAACTGGGAAATATTCACCATATGGCACCAGATGTCTTTTTCGATAAAACTGTCTATTTTTTCCATCTAAAAACATCATACTGTTGTATGAATGAGTAGAGTTTTCATCCTTTTCCAAAACTCCAATGGCTAGCTTCTTGTTAGTCCCTTTTAAATGTTTTTGCAATAAATCTATATAAGACTCAAACTGATCAAGAGATGCTGGGATAGCTACTTCCGGCCATACTACAAATGACTCATTTTCGGTATTCAATGTAGCTTGAAGATATAAATCCATTGTTTTTGGTAACTGCTCATCTTTCCACTTTAAATCTTGAGAAACACCTCCTTGGATAATTGAAGTAGCAATTGGTTGGTCGAAGTCTTCTGTCCACGAATAATTTAATAATAATGCTCCAAATAGATATGGCAACAACATAAGCGATAGCGCTGAGAAGTATCTTTTTCTCAAGTAAAAATGAAGAAATGACGCTGATGATAATAATAAAAACCATGAGATTCCATAAACTCCTAGGATTGGACCCCATCCAGATAAAAACGTATCTATTTGACTGTAACCAATACTTAACCAAGGAAATCCGGAAAAAGCCCAGCCTTTTATCCATTCAAATAAAACCCAAACTGATGGCCCTATGATAATCAACCAAAAAGATCGGCCATTCACTAACCAAGAAATCAAATATCCTGCTAAACAAAAATAAAATGACATCAGAATAACCAATCCAAACATTAATAATAAAGCGATCGAGGATGGAGCATTTCCAAAAGTATGGATGGATATATAGACCCAATAAACACCTGAAAGAAAATGACCAATACCAAAGCTAAATGAATAAATAGCCGCTTGTTTCGGTGTTGATTTCAAGCATGCATAAAAAACCGGCATCATGAAAATTGATGCCAATATATATAGATTAAATGGAGCAAAAACTAAGGTAAGAGCTCCACCAAGTAACAAAAAGAATAATGATGTTAAGTTAAAAAGATCAGAAAAATGTTGCTTAAAAAACAGATTCTTTAGCATTTCAAAATAATATTTCAAATAATTTGATGTTAATTGAGTTCTTTCTTTACTTCTAGAACCTCAATGCGTCTTCTATGTGTTTTTGTGACGGTAAATTTAAATCCAGAAAAAATTAGTTTCTCACCATTTCTTGGTAATCGACCAAATTCATGTACAACTAGACCACCAATGGTATCGTAAGAACTGTGCTCAAGATCACACTTAAAATACTCATTAAAATCTTCGACTCTAGTTAAAGCAAGCACCAGATGTGACTTTGAGCCATCTTTCCTTTCTGATATCTGAATATATTCTAATTCCTCTGGATCATGTTCATCATCAATTTCCCCTACAATCTCTTCTAGAACATCCTCAATAGTAAGCAGTCCCGATATTCCGCCATACTCATCAACAACAATTGCCATATGATTGCGACTATCTCGAAACTCTTTTAATAGTGTATTTAGTCTTTTTGATTCTGGAATTACAGACAAAGGCCGAATATAACGATTTAAATCAATTGGTTGATCTCCATTGGCCATGAAGTGACGCAATAAGTCTTTTGCTAATAAAACACCAACACTCTCTTCAGATTCCTTCTTCATTACTGGAAACCTCGAATGCCCTGACTTTACAATAGTACTAAGAATCACATCTAATGAATCACCTTCATTAATGACTGTCATTTTCGCTTTGGGTACCATGACTTCTCGAACTTGAGTTTCTGCAACATCTAAAACGCCTGAAAGCATTTCTTGCTCATCAGGATCAATCACTCCATTCGGTTCTTGAAGAAGATTCTGTATTTCTTCGCGACTATATGGTTTATAGTTAATGGCTCTTAGGATTCGAGAAAATAAAGCGAATAGTCCATTATTTCTTGAGGGTTTTATTTTATCTTTCATCTATAAGAATAGTATTCAATCTGAAACAAAAAATATCAATCAATATCTTAATTAATTGGTGTATAAGGATCCGTAAAACCCAGATTAACGCATATTTCACGTTCTAGGTTTTCCATTTCTTCTGCCTCTAACTCGGAAGAATGGTCATAACCAAATAAATGTAAAAATCCGTGAACAACTATATGGCACCAATAAAATTGGATATTCTTTTTTTGTTTTCTGGCCTCTTCATCTAGAATTGACGCACAAATCACTATATCTCCAAGATGGTATGTATAAGCTTTAGGCCAATGTAATAATTCGTTTACCTTTGATGGAAATGATAATACATTGGTTGCTTTATTCTGTTTTCGGTACTGATCATTTAGTTCGCTTATATCAGCCTCTGAGACTATTCGAAGACTGACCTCAAAATCAGTATGATTTTGAATAGATTCATTATCTATATAATCCAATGTATAGCTAAGCCACTTCTTTATAACCGAATCATTTGGCGTATTCTCATGATCGCATAAATCATTCACATCAAGATGTAAGCTGCGATTTCTTTTTCTATCATCTTGGCTCATTTGACTCATATGCTTCTATGATTAATTTAACCAAATCATGCCTAACCACATC
>JAYZHY010000054.1:0-5277 GCA_036166115.1 Pseudomonadota bacterium
GTTACAACAGCGCGTGAACCAAAACCAATTCTTGTTAGAAACATTTTCATTTGTTCAATACTGGTGTTTTGTGCTTCATCCAAGATTAAAAAAGATTCATTCAGTGAACGTCCTCTCATAAAAGCTAAAGGCGCTACCTCAATGAGATGTTGTTCGATCAACTTAGTAACATGCTCAGAACCCAACATATCATATAAAGCATCGTACATTGGCCTTAAATAAGGATCCACTTTCTGTGACATATCACCAGGCAGGAAACCTAATCTTTCTCCAGCCTCAACTGCCGGTCTAACTAAAATGATTCGTCTTATATCGTCATTTTCTAATGCCTTAATCGCGCTAGCAACGGCCAAATACGTTTTTCCAGTTCCTGCAGGCCCAATACCAAATGTTAAATCATTACTATCAATATTTTTCAAATAAGTACTTTGATTTAACCCTCTTGCTCGAATCAATTTTCGTGCAGTCTGAATTTGATATTGGTTTGAGCTAGATTCCTCTCCAGAATTAAGACTTTTTTTAACATTCTTCTCATTCATACAGTGTTCCTTTAAAACAATATGAACATTTTCACGATCAATGTGCTCATTTAATGCCATATCATAAAGAGAGTAGATTACATCTGTTGCGATCTTTATTTTTTTATCTACTCCGGAAAGTTTTAGAGTACCACCATCAGAAAAAACATTAATCCTTAATCGATTCTCGATTTGTTTTATATTTTCATCGAACTGTCCACATAAATTGGCAAATCTTTTATTATCAAAAGAATCGAATATTACTTCTTCTATTTTATTTGTGGGATCTTCGTGCATTTGAATTTAGGATTGATGAAATCAAACCAAATTAGCAAGGCGACCACGAAGAGAATTTGATAGCGCTTCAGTAATAGTTAATTGAACAAAATCTCCTATTAATGATTCAGGGCCATCAAAATTTACCCAGCGATTATTTTCTGTTCTGCCAGCCAATTGATTTTTGTCTTTCTTAGCCTTCTTCTCCACCAGAATCTCTTGAGAAGAATTTATCATACTATTACTTATTTTCATGGCATTCTTATTAATCTTTGATTGAAGCTCCTTCAACCTTTCACGCTTAACCTCATATGGGATAGTATCCGGCATATTAGCTGCCTTAGTATTTGGTCTAGAGCTATAAATAAAACTATAGGATTGGTCAAAACCAATTTCATCTATCAACTCAAGTGTCTTTGTAAAATCTTCATCAGTTTCACCTGGGAATCCAACAATAAAATCGGAAGATATACTTATATCTGGCCTAATAGATCTAAGCTTAGCAATACGTTTTTGATAGAGTTCAACTTTATGCTTTCTTCGCATAAGCTTTAGGATACGATCAGATCCACTCTGAACTGGTAGATGCAAATAATTTGCTAACTTCTTATTTTCAAAAGTATCTATAAGATCATCAGTAAACTGAAGTGGATGAGAGGTAGTAAATCTGATTCTATCAATGCCATTCACTTCGGTAACAAGATGAATTAAATCTGCCAGTTTAAGTTTTTGTCCTTTTAAATTTTTAGATCTGTATGCATTAACGTTTTGACCTAGTAAATTTATTTCTCTTACCCCTCTTTGTGCAAGATCATTAATTTCCACTATAATTTCTTCAGGATCTCTACTAACTTCAAGGCCTCTGGTATTAGGCACGACACAAAAACTACAAATTTTGCTACATCCCTCCATTATCGAAACAAAAGCCGCAGGTTTAATATCTAAAGTTTTCGGGAATTGGCTGAATTTCTCAACTTTTGGAAAACTGATATCAACGGTTGAGGCATCAGAATATAGAGCATCATCATACATTTTTGGTAGACGATGAAGGGTTTGAGGGCCAAAAACAATATCAACATAAGGGGCACGCTCCATGATCTTTTCGCCTTCTTGGCTGGCTACACATCCACCAACACCAATTAGTAAATCAGGCCTCTTATCTTTCAATAATTTCCATCTACCTAATTGAGAGAATACTTTTTCCTGAGCTTTTTCACGAATTGAACAAGTATTTACCAATAACAAGTTGGCTTCTTTCGCATTCTCAGTTAATGCAAATCCATGTGATTCCCTTAAAACATCGGCCATCTTCCCAGAATCATAAACATTCATCTGGCAACCCATGGTTTTGATGTACAACTTATTATTCATCATAATTTACATTAAATGAGAAATTCACTCCATCAAGAAAAAATCAAGAAATTCTAATTGGATAACCTAATATCTGACTAACAAATCCTAAAATGGAATATCGTCGTCAAAATCATCCGTTTTCTGGGAATCTGTCGCGGATGGAGCGTCCTGTGAGGCACTCTCATTTGGTTTTGGTGAAGAATTCGTTCCGGTTGATCTGCCTCCTAACATCTGCATTTCATTTGCGACAATCTCTGTTGTATAACGATCGTTACCTTCTTTATCTTCCCATTTTCTGGTTTGTATTTTGCCTTCAATATATACCTGAGAACCTTTTCTCAAATATTCAGTTGCAATTTCAGCTAGACGATTAAACATAACAACTCGGTGCCACTCAGTCTTCTCTTTCTGCTCTCCAGATTGCTTATCTTTCCATGATTCATTAGTAGCAATACTCAGATTTGCCACTGCAGCATTGCTTGGTGTATATCGAGTATCTGGGTCAGCTCCGAGTGTTCCAACTAAAATTACTTTATTTATTCCGCGTGTCATCTTTTTCCTCAACTTTTAAATTATATTATTCAATTGGTCATACTAAAGAATATTTAATACTTCGTCTATTTTAAAATCTTAAGCATTACAATTACCAGAATCTATTTAATTAGATTTAAAGTCTCTTAAAAAAGATTGCAAGGATTAACCAAAGAATAATTAGCAATACAGAGAACATTATTGCATCTTTAGGTGCAAACATTCCTATTAACCATCCGCCCAATATACCGCCAGAAAAAGCGCCTAAAAACTGAAAACTTGAAAAAACGCCTAAAGATGCGCCTCTTAAGTCTTCGTCAGCCATAATAGATATTCGTGCCGGAAGTGAAGCCTCCATATAATTAAACCCTATAAAGAAAACTATTAAACTGATTATTATCAGAATCATTGAATCACCAAAAATAAACAGCATCAATTGACTGATCAATAAAAGTCCCACTGGAAGAAAAAGACTCTTATTTTCTTTTCTCTTGTCATCGCTAAGAATCAATGGAATAGTAAAAACCAAAGATATCAGCAACGAAGAAATATAAATCTTCCAATGATCAATCAATGGAATATTCAATTCTTTTGTTATTATAAACGGAACAACAACAAACATCATTGTCAGTATTAAATGCAAGAAATATACATGTAAGTCATTTATCAATAAATCAAGCTTAAAAACATTTCTTAGATCTTTTCGGATATCGCTATCCAACCTCTTTGTCCCTGATGGAATTAAAACCAATAAAGACATTGCAATTAGAGAAACCATCGCCGATATAAAGAAGAGAGACCGGACACCAAAATAAGAAGAAATTAGAGGGCCAAATATAAGTGAAAGCAAAAAAGAACCTCCGATACCAATCCCAAGAATAGCCATAGATTTGGTGCGTATCTCTTTTCTGGTTAGATCAGTTAATAGAGCACTTAAAGTAGAAGAAATAGCACCTGCCCCCTGGAGTAGTCGCCCAAAAACCACTCCAAATATGGTCTCACTATTGGCGGCAACTAGGCTACCAAAGATGAAAATTATTAGGCCGATACAGATAACAGGCTTTCTTCCAATCTTGTCTGACATTAAACCAAAGGGAATTTGGAATAATGCCTGAGTTAATCCATATGCACCTACCGATAAACCAATTAAGATTGGAGTGGCATGTTTTAGATTGCTGGCATAGATTGATAGAACAGGCAATAAAGCGAACAAACCAAACATCCTGAACATAGCAATAAGCGCAATTATACTAACTTGGCTGCGTTCCTTAGGAAGCATTGATGTTATTTTGTGTTTACTCTCTAATGGCATATCTGACAATTAACTCATTCATAAGGCTTTGATAAGACTGTATATTCAAAGAAAGAATTTCGCTTATCCATAAATAAATAACCGTCAGCCTAGTTAATGTTTCGGATAGTTTAAAAGTGTTTTTGATCTATTGTGTATCGTGAAGGTATATTAGCAGGTTGTCTAAAAAAAATTACAAAAAAATCATGAAATCAATCGACGTACGTGGAGCAAGAACACATAATCTAAAAAACATTGACGTAAATCTACCAAGAAATAAACTGATTGTCTTTACAGGATTGTCTGGTTCTGGGAAATCTTCACTGGCGTTTGATACTATTTATGCTGAAGGAAGAAGGCGTTATGTTGAGTCACTTTCAACGTATGCAAGGCAATTCCTGTCTGTAATGGAGAAACCCGATGTTGATCATATTAATGGTTTGTCACCAGCAATATCAATTGAACAAAAGTCCACTTCTCATAATCCAAGGTCAACAGTTGGAACAGTAACAGAAATATATGATTATTTAAGACTGTTGTTTGCTAGGACAGGAATACCTTTCTGCCCTACCCATAACACTAAACTTGAAGCCCAAACTATAAGTGAAATGGTGGATAAAGTCCTAACTTTCCCAGAAGGAACAGCAATGATCATGCTTGCACCAGTAGTCATAAATAGAAAAGGTGAACATCTTCAATTAATGAAAAATTTTCAAGCTCAAGGTTTTGTTCGAGCTAGAATCAATGGTGAAATCTGTGAGTTAGATGATGCGCCAACTTTGGAGTTAAATAAAAAACACACAATCGAAATTGTAGTGGATCGATTTAAAATCAAGAAAAGCATGAAACTAAGACTTACTGAGTCTTTCGAAACAACGCTTAAGTTGTCAGATGGGATAGCATATATATCTTCAACCGACCAAGCTAATAAAGAAGAAATTATCTTTTCAAGTAAATATGCCTGCATTAAATGCGGTTACAGTCTTACAGAACTTGAACCAAGACTCTTTTCATTTAATAACCCTAATGGCGCCTGCCAAAGTTGTGATGGCCTCGGAGTTAAACAGTTCTTTGATCTAAATAAAATTATAGTAAATAAAGACTTATCCCTGGCTGGAGGAGCTATAAGAGGTTGGGATCGAAAGACAACCTACTACTTTCATATGATACAAAGTTTAGCTAAGCATTATGATTTTAATATTGAAACACCATTCAATGAGTTAGACAAAAGGATTCAAAACATTATTTTATATGGTAGCGGCAAAGAAAAAATCGAATTTTCATATTCCAGCTTCAAGGGAAAAAGAA
>JAYZHY010000055.1:0-3178 GCA_036166115.1 Pseudomonadota bacterium
TAACTACTCTATGTTTAGCAACAAAATCACCAATAGTAATTGCTCCAGCTATGAATCATGTCATGTGGGATAATATTTCAGTACAAGAAAATAAAAAAACGCTTCAGAAACGTGGAGTGCAAGTCATTGATCCGGAATTTGGCGAACAAGCTTGTGGTGAAATTGGTTTTGGACGTATGCCTGAGCCATTAGCTATAGTTGATTTTTTATTTAATCAAGTTATTGATATTGATGCTCCTTTAAAAGGTAAGAAAATCATGATTACTGCTGGACCAACGCGTGAAGCTATTGATCCGGTACGATATATCTCTAATAGAAGTTCAGGAAAGATGGGTTATGCACTGGCATCTGAATTCATTGAAAAAGGCGCAGATGTTTTGTTGGTGACCGGACCAACTAATTTAACTGTACCAAAAAGAATAACAAGCATTGCTGTTGAATCAGCAAAGGAAATGCATAAAGCAGTTCACGACAATATTGTTGGTGTTGATATATTTGTTTCATCAGCCGCAGTATCAGATTATCGAACTGAGAACACTTACAAAAAAAAGATTAAGAAAAAAAATGAGAAATTAACATTAAATTTAGTTAAATCTCCGGATATTCTTGCTTCGGTATCAAATATGAAGCAATCTCCTTTTTCGGTTGGGTTTGCTGCAGAAACTGAAAATCTTAAAGAATATGCTTTAGATAAACTCAATCAAAAGTCCTTAGATTTAATCATTGCGAATGAAGTTGGTCCGCACAAAGGTTTTGACCAGGATGAAAATGCTGTGCATGTATTTTGGAAGCATGGTGAAAAAGTTTTTGAAAAACTTCAGAAACGGAAATTAGCAAAGCACCTAGTGGAGTTAATAGCTGAAAGATTTTTAAATAAAGATCAAGAGTCCGATTCCACTCTATCCAATGTTACATCGATTCGTTAATCCATGAGGATATCTTGAGATCCATTCAGTTAAAAATATTAGATCCAAGAATTGGAGATGCTATACCGTTACCTCATTTAGCAACTGATGGTTCAGCGGGCATGGATATGCGTGCGTGCATCGATGATGAGCTTGAGGTTGAGCCTGGAGAAACTGTATTAATTCCCACTGGTTTAGCTATTTATATAGCCGATAATAAATTAGCTGCTGTGTTACTTCCAAGATCAGGATTAGGGCATAAACATGGATTAGTTTTGGGTAATCTTACAGGATTAATAGATTCTGATTATCAAGGACAAGTCTTTATTTCCTGTTGGAATCGAAGTAAGAGCACTTATGTTATAAAGCCTGGAGAGCGAATTGCTCAAATGGTATTTATTCCTGTTGAAAGGGTAACGTTTGATGTGGTCGATGAGTTCGAAGAAACCGTTCGTGGTGAAGGTGGTTTTGGGCATTCAGGCAGGTCTTAGCTCTGGCATTGGCCATTTCAGGCCATTCGCCGTATTGAAGATGACTACAGTTTCATCACGATCAACGGCTCCACTTTCCAGGTCAGAAAGATACGCAACATGACAAGCTGCACCTTCGAGGCAAAGATTAATGCCTTCCGATCTGGCAAGCTGTTCTCGGCATTCAATTATTGCGTCATCGGAAACTGCGCGTGCATGCCCACCGGATGCTTGCAGAACTGAAAGAATGAGGCGCCCTCCTAGTGGCTTTGGAACACGCACACCTGGAACAATAGTATCAACTGGGGCAAATCCCGTCATAATATCTTTGTGACCACCTTCAAATGCCTGTTGGATAGGATTGCATCCTAGCGTCTGTACCGAAACCATGCGTGGCCGTCTAGAATCAATCCAGCCGATTGCCTCAAGTTCGTCAAATGCTTTCCACATACCAATAAATCCAGTACCACCACCTGTTGGATAATAGATTACGTCTGGCAAAGACCAGTTGAATTGAAGCGCAAGTTCAAAGCCGATAGTTTTTTTACCTTCCAGCCGATAGGGTTCAGCCAGAGTAGACAGATCATGCAATCTGTTTTCAACAGCAGCTTTGCCTGCTAGTTGTCCACATCGATCAATAAGGCCATCAACATGATGGCATTGAGCTCCATGAAACTCGATTTCCTGCAGCATAACAGCTGGTGTATCGATTGGGGCATAGACATGTGTCGGCATGCCTGCAGCTGCACCATAGGCCGCCGCCGCTGACCCAGCATTTCCAGCTGTCGGAACCACAAGGCCGCTTTCATTAAGATACTTTGCCATGGACACAGCCACAGCCATTCCGCGTGCTTTAAAGGATCCGGTGGGGAGACGCCCTTCGTCCTTAATAAATACGCGTGGCAACTTACTAAACGCAATCAGAGGTGTTTCAATTTCCCCGAGTGATACGGGCTCCATTTCTAGAGGAAGAGGCAAAAACTCACGCCACCTCCAGATATCAGGATTACGTTGAATAAGAGCGTCTTTACTAACAGCCTCGGAAATTTTATCTAGAAAATATCGCACCAATAACGGAGCGTTGTCATCAGATAAACCGCGCATCCGATCGTGACTATAGCGTTGTCTGGTCAGGGAACATTCTAGATGGCTTACATAGCTGGATGAGTTTTGCGAAGCTTTAGTTGGCATTTTTAAGCAGTCGGCGAACTACAAATCATTAGGACGCTTAAGTTGTGATTCCAAATTGTTGTCGGTATTTAATTATTGATGTTAAGTGGACTTTTAAGTCATCCGATATTTTAATTAGTTCAATAAGATCATCAAGTTTGGCGATACTGACAACTGGTATATTAAAATTGTCTTGCAGTTCTTGAATAGTTGATTTTCCATTTGCACCTATTTCTTGTCTATCTATCGAAACGATCAACCCGGCAACCTTTGCATTTGAATTTTCGATTAAATTGAATGCTTCTTTTACGGCTGTACCAGCAGTAATTACATCATCAATAATCAATACATGACCGTTTAGTGGGGCCCCAACAATAACCCCACCTTCGCCATGGTTTTTTTTCTCTTTCCTATTATAGGAAAATGGTTTATTTATTTCATGATGTTCAGCGAGCGCTGCCGTTGATAGCGCTGCCAGCGGTATACCTTTATAAGCTGGTCCAAATATCATATCAAATTCAATTCCAGACTCGATAATGGCATTTGCATAGTATTGACCCAACGCTGCGACGGCTTGACCTGTATTAAACAAACCCGCATTAAAGAAATAAGGACTTTTTCTGCCAGATTTCA
>JAYZHY010000056.1:0-2521 GCA_036166115.1 Pseudomonadota bacterium
GCTGGCTTAAAATCACGAATAACTTGTTCGTCTACATCCCAAGGATGAATCTCACAGTACACTCCACTTTCACGAACTCGTCTTGCTATAAGTTGTGTGTACTGACTACCAAAATCAATAATGAGTAGTTGATTTACATGTATATCCATTTTATAACCTGGAGAAATATTATGCTATTTAACGTTAAGTCGTACTCCGATAATTAGGAGCTTCTTTTGTAATTGCCACATCATGCACATGGCTTTCACGCATTCCAGCAGAGGTAATTTTTACAAATTGAGGTTTAGTTCTCATTTCATGTATATCCTTGCAACCTGTGTAGCCCATGGATGCCCTTAATCCCCCAACCATTTGATGAATTATTGATACCGCTGATCCTTTGTAAGCAACTCTTCCTTCAATACCTTCAGGTACCAATTCATCATTTCCCTTAGCAGCGTCTTGAAAATATCGATCAGAAGATCCATGCAATTGACTCATTGCGCCCACTGAGCCCATGCCTCGATATGACTTAAATGATCTGCCCTGAAAAAGCTCAACTTCACCAGGTGACTCTTCTGTGCCTGCAAACAAGCTCCCAAGCATCACTGTGTGAGCACCCGCTGCGATCGCTTTAGCAATATCGCCAGAATATCTAATCCCGCCATCCGCAATAATCGGTACACCCGATTTCTTCATGCCTTCTGCTATATCCGCTATTGCCGTTACTTGAGGCAAGCCAACGCCAGCAATCACTCGTGTGGTACATATTGAACCAGGACCAATACCAACCTTAACGGCATTAGCTCCTGCCTTCATAAGCGCATTGGCAGCGTCTGCAGTTACTATATTACCAGCAATTATTTGTATATCAGGGTGTTGTTTCTTTATTAAAGAAACACAATCAAGTACGCCTTGCGAAAACCCATGCGAAGTATCCACCACAATTACATCGACACCAGCCTTGACAAGTTCATCAACGCGCTCCTCGGTATCATCTGAAGTTCCGACTGCAGCACCCACCCTTAAAGCACCTTCAAGATCCTTGCATGCATTTGGGAAGTCTGTAGCTTTCTGAAAATCTTTTGCCGTAATCAAACCACGTAGACCGTATTCCTTATCCACCACTAATACTTTTTCAATACGATGCTTATGCAGCAGGGATAACACTTCTTCTTCGGGTGCACCTTCTCTAACGGTGACTAATTTCTCTTTTGGGGTCATGATCTCTGACACGGGTGCATTAAGATCAGACTGATAACGCCAGTCTCGATGCGTTACGATACCGACAGTTTCATCATCATCAACAACTGGAACTCCTGAAATGCCTTTTGAGCTTGTCAGACCTATCACTTCCTGGATTGTTGCTTTTGAGTGAATGGTTATTGGATCACGAACAATACCGCTTTCAAATTTCTTGACCTCATAAACTTCTCTTGCTTGATCTGAAATAGAAAGATTTTTATGAATTACGCCTAAGCCACCTTCTTGAGCAATAACAATTGCCAAACGAGACTCCGTTACCGTATCCATTGCCGCTGAAAGCAATGGAATATTGAGTTGAATATCAGTAGTTAGTTGCGTAGTTAATTCGACATCACTGGGCAATACATCGGAATAGTCAGGCCGAAGGAGGACGTCATCGAATGTTAGCGCCTCTTTAGTTATTCTCATAGGACCTTCCGTTACAATTCAATTACTGTAACCACGCGATTCTACGCTTTCCTGTTTTTCGGGTAAACAATTGAATTAAAAAAATTATTCACAATCTTAAACATTTTCAATGAATGATTGGTTATACTGACTGAATGAATGAAATATCAACTGAGATAGATACACCGAAAATAATCTCTGTTTCAGAGTTAAACAAAAAAGCAAAATCGTTGCTAGAAAACGGTATACCAAAACTTTGGATTGAAGGTGAAATTTCCAATCTTGCTCGTCCTGCATCCGGCCATATGTATTTCAGCCTCAAGGATGAATCGTCTCAAATCCGATGCGCTTGGTTTAAACAACGGCAACTTCAAGTGACCACAAACAGTGCAAATGGCTCTAAAATGCTGGCTTTGGGGAAAGTTAGCCTTTATGGACCACGAGGAGAATATCAATTTATTATTGAAAAACTTAAAATGGCAGGTGAAGGTGATCTAAAAAGAAAATACGAAGAACTGCGGATGAAATTAGCTGCTGAAGGAATATTTGCAGAAGAAAAGAAATTAAAACTTCCAACAATACCTAATCAAATTGGCGTTATAACATCTCCCTCTGGTGCTGCAATCAGAGATATATTAAGTGTATTAAAAAGAAGATTCCCAATAACTCCAATCATAATTTTTCCAGTGGCAGTTCAAGGAGATTATGCTGCTCCGCAAATCGCAAATGCTCTAAAAAAAGCAAATTTTCGCGCAGATTGCGACTTATTAATCCTGGCTAGAGGTGGAGGTTCATTAGAAGATTTATGGGCTTTTAATGAAGAAATTGTTGCCAGAGCGATTGATGAGAGTCTAATCCCAATCATCAGCGCAGTTGGACATGAAACAGA
>JAYZHY010000057.1:0-4499 GCA_036166115.1 Pseudomonadota bacterium
ATTGAAGATAATTTAAGAAAGGGTTCCAATCCAGATGAGTTGTTATTTACTATGTCAGAAGCTGGCTTTGATAAAACTGTTGCTGAGGATTTAATTAAGGGTACGCATGTGAATCCGGAAGCTCTTGAGTTGGATAGATTAAAATACAAGGAGTTTGAGAATAAACGTATATTAACTGCTTATTTTAAGAGGGGGCTACATAAACTCGGGCTGTACAATAAAAAATCATTAAATTTAAGTAAGGGTGATAAATACGATTCTTCTTTAATTGAATTATATACGATTCCAGATTTACTGAGTGATCAAGAATGTTTACAGGTAACAGATCTCATTAAGACAAAATTAAGGCCATCTGGGATTATTCACGAAGGCGAATTTGATGATTCCATCCGAACCAGCAGCACATGTGATTTGGGTTATCTAGAGTCACCACTTATTGCAGAAGTTGATGAGCGAATATGTTCTTTATTAGGTTTGGATAGCGAGTACTCGGAAATAACGCAAGGTCAGTTATATGAAGTTGGTCAAGAATTTAAAGGGCACCATGATTTTTTTGATGGTAAGGAAGCGTTGGTTGAAAAGCATACAAGATACCAAGGCCAAAGAACATACACGGTTATGGTTTATTTAAATAATGTTGATGAAGGTGGTGAAACATATTTCCCTTATTTGGATGCCAATTTTAAACCAGTTAAAGGCATGGCTTTAGTTTGGAATAATTTAAATTTTGATGGCATGCCAAACGAGATAACATTGCATCAAGGTAAGCCAGTAATCTCCGGATATAAATCCATTATCACAAAATGGTTTAGAGAAAAAAGAAGCAAAACTTAATTTTTGGTTACTTTTAAGAGTAATTATATGAGACTGCCAATAAATCTTAAAAAACTTCCATTTTTTTGGACGATAAAGTTATTCTTTAAGCGAGTAGTCGGAAGAGAGTTGTGGCTCAGTAAAGAGTTAAGTATTGATACGGCTATTCTCGGAGAGTGGGAATTTTGCCCGCAGTATATTAATCAACATTCGGTGATTTATTCGCTTGGTGTTGGAGACTCAATTGAATTTGATCTTGGAATTATTAAACACCATGGGTGTCAAGTGCATGCATTTGATCCGACGCCTTATGCAGTTGAGTGGATTTCTGACCAGAATACTCCTTCAGAGCTCCAATTTCATCCATGGGCGGTTTCAGGAAAGGATGGCAGCTTAAGAATGACTCAAAGAACTAACAAAAAAGGGCAAAAGTCAGAAGTAATGTGGACTGAAGTATTATCGGGGTCTATAGCAGAAGATGCCATTGAAGTACCTGTGTATTCAATACCATCGATTATGAGGAAACTTGACCATTCATTTATAAGTTTAATGAAAATTGATGTCGAAGGTACAGAATACGAAATCATCGATGATATTCTTAATAACGGTGTGTTACCCAAGCAAATACTCATCGAATTTCATCACCGCTTTAGTAGTAAGAGTAAGAAAATGACCCAAAATAGCCTTAAAAGTCTTCGAAAATTCGGATATCGAATTTTTTCCATCTCAGCAACAGGAAGGGAAGTCGGATTCATCAAGTTGAACAATCAGGAGAAAGATCTTGAGTCGTTTATGGGATAAAGGTCTTCCTCTAGACCAACGTATTCTTAGTTATACGGCAGGTGAGGATCATAAGTTGGATAAAAGGCTTGTCGCTTATGATGTTAAAGCAAGTATTGCACATGCCGAGATGCTTTGTGAGACAGGCTTATTAAGTAAAGAAGATTGCCAAAAAATTGTCAATGGACTTGAGCAATTGTTGGACGATTTTACTGACGAAAAATGGGTTATTAATATTGAAGATGAGGATGTTCATACCGCGCTTGAGAATAACTTAATTCAGTTAATTGGAGAAGTGGGAGAACGGATACATTTAGGGAGATCAAGGAACGATCAAATTTTGGTTGCACTTAGACTCTATATGTTAGATGCGATTGATGAGGTCTTGTCGAGTATAGGTAAATTGTGTCAGGCAATGAATTTACTTAAGGAGCAACAAGGTGAGGTATCACTTCCGGGTACAACTCACATGCAGCACGCCATGCCATCATCAGTTGCTCTATGGTGTGAAGGGTTTCTAGAGGCATTTGAAGATGCAACTGAGGGACTACAGAATGCAAAACGACGCTCAAATAAAAATCCTCTTGGCAGTGCAGCTGGTTATGGAACACCTGGATTACCCATTGATAGATCGATTACCACAGTAAAATTAAACTTCACTGAAACACAAACGCCGGTTACTGCCGCTCAACTTTCTAGAGGAAAGGCAGAAGCCCATATTTTGTTTGAATTAGCTTTAGTTGTGCAGGATCTTGGTAGACTTGCAAGTGATTTACTTCTTTATTACACCCAAGAATATAGCTTTATTGATCTTGCAACTGAAATTACAACTGGATCATCTATAATGCCGCAAAAGAGAAACCCTGATGTTTTGGAACTTGTTAGAGCAACTACTGCTACAGTTCATTCATGTTTAAATGAATGTTTAATGATAACCGCTAAATTACCTTCTGGTTTTCAACGTGATTTACAAAAAATAAAAGCACCCTTATTTCGAGCTATTGATATTTCCATAGAGAGTATTGAAATCATGGCTTATGTAGTTGAATCTGTTAAATTCTTACCAGAAAATATTGACATGGATGAAGATCTTTTTGCGGCCGAGGAAGCTTATAAACTTGTTTTGGATGAAGGTATCTCATTTAGAGAGGCTTATCGAAAGATCTCAAAGAATTACACAAAATAAATTGTTTTTTTAGGATTCTCTATCCACAGAGAAATTAGCAATTGATATTAAAGCTTCTTTATATTGTGATGAGGGTAAATGAGAAATTGATTCTATGGCTTTCTCTGAAAATTTTGTTGCACGGGATGCAGTGTATTCAATCGCACCAGTCGATTGAATAATTTTCTGGATTTCTTCTAATTTTGTTAGGTCACCTTCTTTTATTGCGGATTCTAGAAGTTCTTTCTCTTCGGGGGAGCTGTTATTAATTGCATAAATTATGGGTAATGTTGGTTTTCCTTCAGCAAGGTCATCTCCTAAATTTTTTCCTGATTTGTTCGTTGAGGCACTGTAATCCAGAGCATCATCAATTATTTGAAAAGCCATGCCAAGATTCTTACCATAATCAATCATTGATATTCGGTCATCTTCATTGCATGTGGCAAGGATAGCCGCAACATGGCAACCTGCCTCAAAAAGACAAGATGTTTTTCGGTAAATAACTTGAAAATAATTCTCTTCAGTAACTTCTGGATCGTGAATATTGATGAGTTGCATCACTTCACCAGTAGCGATTGTGTTTGTAGCATTGGCAAGAACTTGCATGATTTCCATATCGTTCAATTCAACCATCATTTGAAAAGCCCTTGAATATAGAAAATCACCGATTAAAACACTGGCTTGATTTCCAAATATAGTATTTGCTGTATCTTGACCTCTTCTTCGTTTTGAATTATCCACTACATCGTCATGTAATAGTGTTGCCGTATGGATAAATTCGATAATTGCTGCCGATGCTATATGTTTATCTTTGTTGTAATCAAGAGCGCGAGCAACCAATAGAACTATTAGAGGTCTAATTCTTTTTCCACCACTGTTTATAATATATTCAGAAACTTTTGAAATTAATGAAACATCGCTATGAAGGTTTTTACGAATTAAGTTATCAACATCCTTTGAGTCATGTTTGATTATCGATTTTATTTCCTGAAATTTTTGTTCAGTACTCTTTGTTTTTGGGTTGCTCATATAATTTTGATCATGCCTGAAAATCAAGTGATACGCGACAAAATATTATTGAATTTTGATGCTAATTGACGTTTCAAGATAATTATTTATATGGAGTTACGTTGACCTGAGTCACTCGAATCTATACTATTGCCGTTCTTTATTTAATCTAAAACTATTGTAAAATCAATTTTTAATAGCTTTATATTTAAAGTATATGAATTTCAGTAAGTTATAAAGAGTAATTTACTAATGTTGGAGTATTAAAATGTACGCAGTATTTCGTTCGGGTGGCAAACAATATCGTGGCAGTCAAGGCGATAAAATTAAACTGGAAAAGATTAGTGTCGATGAAGGTGCCAGCGTTCAATTTGATCAGGTAATGGCTGTTGGTGAGGGATCAAAGATCAAGGTTGGTTCACCATATTTATCGAATGTTTCAGTGACAGCGAAAGTGTTGCGACAAGGAAAAAGTAAGAAAGTACCTGTTGTAAAATTTAAACGTCGTAAGAATTATCTCCGACAAGGATCGCATCGTCAGTTTTTCACTGATGTAGAAATTGTTTCAATTGGAAAAGAAGGTACTAAGAAAGCGGCCACTAAGAAAGTAACTAAGAAAGCGGCCACTAAGAAAGTAACTAAGAAAGCGGCCACTAAGAAAGTAACTAAGAAAGCAGCCACTAAGAAAGTAACAAAGAAAAGAACATAAAAATATTTAGGTATCTTTAGACAT
>JAYZHY010000058.1:0-5440 GCA_036166115.1 Pseudomonadota bacterium
ACAAATTTCTGCTCATGGAATTATTACTATGTTTGTTTATCTTGCTAATAACAAAAGACAAAGCCTCTGACTTATTAATAAAGAATGGCTCATCTTCTTCTGCGTTCATTGTGTTTTTCCATTTTCCAGAAAACTCTCCTCCAATCTCATGCCATATACTTTTGAACATGCCATAAGTGTATTCATTATGAGTCAGCAAGGATCGAGATAAACTAAAATCTTCACATGATTCTGGGAAAGTGCCCCGAAAAGACAGTTTATTATAACGCTTATTTACCAACAATCGGATACCACGTTGATAGCCTTCGCATTCACCCTCAACTAATTTTAATTTATTAACTATTTTAATATTATCCAACTTTGGATCTTCAATAATTCTTATGCTGTTATTTTTTTTATCAGCTTCAATATAGAAACGAACCGACTTAAAATTAAACATTAGTGAGTTCGGACCAACATTGTATGTCCTAAGTGGTTCTTTATCGAAAGCACTGGGGTCATAATTTGGATGAAAGAAATAACTGTCATCCAACAACAAATCTCCTGCAATCTCTTTAATACCTTTTTGCTTCAATCTCTTGAGCATTTTCCATATATTTTCAGAGGTAAGGTATGGATCCCCATAACCTTTAATTAACAAGTCTCCATCCAATATCTGATCCTTAATCAAACCATTAATATAAAATTCTGTATTCCACTGAAAAGTTGGGCCAAGAATATCGAGTGCAGCTGCTGTGGTAAAAAGCTTCATAACAGAACCTGGACTTCTTGATTCAGAAGGATTCCAAGATAACAATACTTTCTCATTATCAAGATCCACTACATATACACTTAAGGATGAAGGCGGCAATCCTCTGTGGTTAAGGACAGCACGAACATTCTTTGGTAACATCTCTGGCGAGTTACTCGCAAACAATAGATTGGTCGATACAATTGCATTGCATAAGATAATAACAACAGAAAAAAATAATCGTTTATTGACCAACTAATCACCTCAATCATTTACTCAAAAAGAGAAAATACAAAATCCAAAGAAATACAATTATTCTAATATGAGCAAAATAGCAAAAGATATGCATAATAAATACCCAAATTGGTTTTCTTTAATCATCCGCTCCTTAAGAAAGAATGATGAAGATTTCACAAAAATTCCGATAAATTATGCCTTGCCTATGCTCGCTATACCAATGATGATTGAACTTTCTATGGAAGCTATTTTTGCTGTCGTAGATATTACATTTGTTTCATTTCTTGGTACCGATGCCATTGCTGCTGTTGGAATTACGGAAGCATTGATTACTATACTTTATGCGATTGCCATGGGTCTAGGTGTAACAGCTACAGCTATGGTATCAAGAAGAATCGGAGAAAATAATAGAAACGAAGCCGCTGAAGTCACTGGTCAGATAATTTGGATCAGCGGTATAATTTCAATAATTGTTGGGTATCTAGGATATTACTATGCAGCAGACTTATTAAGAATGCTGGGGGCCAGTGACGCAGTGGTAAGAGTGGGTGAAAATTATACAACCATACTTTTTTCTGGATCGGCCAGCATAATGTATCTTTTCTTATTAAATGCCGCTTTAAGGGGCGCTGGAGATGCTTCAGTTGCTTTTAAATCTCTAGCCATCTCAAATATCATCAATATTGTATTAGACCCATGCCTTATATTTGGTTTAGGTTTCTTCCCAGAACTAGGAGTAACTGGCGCCGCAATTGCCACTACAATAGGAAGAACAGTCGGTGTCATATACCTGGCTTACGTATTATTTAATGGGAGTAATCGATTACAAATAAAAATCCAAAACCTAAATATAAGAATCAATATTATTAAACGTATTATCCTAATTTCTCTATATGGTATTTCACAATTTTTGCTGTCTACATCAAGTTGGTTATTACTCATCAAAATCATAGCAATATTCGGAACAGCTCCAGTAGCGGCATATACGATAACACTAAGACTTATGGAATTCGTCTGGCTTCCTGTTTGGGGCCTTGGTAATGCAGCAGCTACATTAGTTGGTCAAAATCTTGGTGCCAATAAAATAGAAAGAGCCATCAAATCCATCAGAATAACCACAAAATACAGCGTGTTTTTTATGTCATTTTTTGGAATCCTACAATTTATCTTTGCAAACCAAATTATGTCTTGGTTTAGCGATAATAATGAAGTTATATATTATGGCGTTAACTGCTTAAGAATTATTGCTTGTGGTTACCCTGCTTTAGCAATTGGCATGATTATTGTTCAATCACTCAATGGTGCAGGAGACATAAAATCTCCAGCGATAATAAACTTTTTATCATATTGGGTCATTCAGATTCCTCTTGCCTATATACTCTCTATTAATACAAAACTTATGGCAAGTGGTGTCTTTGTGTCTATCTTTATTGCCGAAACAGCACTGGCAATAATGGCTTATATAGTATTCCGAAGATCAAAATGGCAAGAAATAAAAATCTAAAAGGTAATGAGAGAGTAATGTCGGAGAAAAAACTATTTGAAGCCCATAGAGTCGATCTTTACCGAGGTACAAAACGAGTTTTTAAAAATTTAAACCTAACAATAAATAATAATGAATCGGTGGCGATCTTTGGCCCCAATGGATCTGGCAAGACAACCCTTCTCAAAGCGATCAATCGTGAAATATATCCAGCATCAAAGAATGATTCATGGATCAAAATATTTGAAAAGAAGGTCTGGAATGTTTGGCAGTTAAGATCAATGATTGGTATTGTCTCAGATGACCTGCATTTATCATACAACCCCAATACTATTGGTATGGAAGTTATTCTGTCTGGCTTCTATTCTAGTGTAGGAGTTCAAGGAATCTTACAAGACCAAATAACACAAGAACAAATCGAAAAAACCCAAACTATCATGCATGATCTAGATATCACTGATTTTGCTAAAAAACCATTACATAAAATGTCAATGGGCCAAAAAAAGAGATGTTTATTAGCAAGAGCTTTGGTGCACAACCCACAAACAATCTTGCTTGATGAACCAACCACTGGTTTAGACTTAGCTGGCACATTTAAATATCTAGAAATTTTAACTAAGCTTAAAAACGAGGGATGCAATATTATTTTGATCAGTCATAATTTACTTGAAATTACTGAAATTATTGATCGAGTAATCTTATTAAGTAACGGAAAGATTGTTGCTGATGGGAATAAAACTGCAGTGCTTAGTGAAGAAAATCTAAGCCTTGCTTTTAGCATTAAAATTGGTTTGAAAAAGATTAATGGGAATTACCTCCCTTTTAAAAAAACTAAGAGCCAATAAAATTCAAAATAAATGCCCTTAACTTTTTGTTGTTACCGACCAATATTTCTTTCTCTTTTTTTGGCAACTTCTTTAGATGATATTCTGTTTTAAGAGCAGTTCCTTTTGCTCCAATCTCTTGACAAAAAACCAGCTCCAATGGCTCCTTACCTTTGAGGTATTTTGCTCCTCTTTTGCTTGATAGGTGCTCTTTTAAGCGTCTTTCAATATCAACTGTTATGCCAATATAGAGACTATTGTCATTACAGCGAAGGATATAAATACTCCAATTCTTCATACAATTTCTACTAACTCAAACCCTTATCTTTTAGTTGTTCGCCAAGAACATGAATAAGGCCAAACTCTAGATTTCTCTTATTTTCCTCAGAATTATCGAAAGTCAAGAATAGCTCTTCAGGGAGATCCTCCCCGGCTGAAGCTCGAAATTTAAAGAATAGATTATCTCCAATCATTTCAACTGAACTTATAATCTCATTGCCGTGAAAGATATCATCAAATTCGCTGTATACGATACTGGTCTTTTGACTCTTTTTGAGAAAAAAATAACTCTTCAGTACCTCAAAACCATCTTTAAGAAAAAATAGCAATATCAAATCATCCTCTCTGGCTGCAGAAAAAATACAATTGTAATACCTGACTAACATAAATTATTTCTCGTTATGAGCCAGTTTTGTGAATTTCTCTTTTATTTCTATGATCATTATGTCTTTTTGTCGCCATAACTGAGCCAGCCATTCTTGAAATCTCTCTCTATCCATCTTATTGTTTTGATAGTCACTATTATGCATCCATTCCTCAATATTTCTTTTTCTAATATCAACAAAAACACTTTTAAATTCACCACAAAGCAAATCCCAAAAACTGATCACGCCATCTTGGTACACAATTGTAATATCAAGGATCTTGGTGAACATTCCACCCATTGAAGATAAAGCTAATCCTGTACCCCCTGCACGTGGTGGAAGCAAATTTTGATATGGAGACCTCATATTAACTTTCTTATCTAAAGTGAAACGAGTGCCTTCGACAAAATTAATTACGCTGGTTGGTGTATAGCGAAATCTTTCGCACGCCTTTTTTGTGGCTTTAATATCTTCACCCCTCTTATTTGGATATTTTTGTAGGTATTCTTTTGAATATCTTTGCATAAAAGGCATATCTAGCGCCCACCAGGCAACACCTAAAATAGGCACCCAAAATAATTCACGCTTTATGAAGAATTTTAGGAACGGCGTCTTATTATTTAAAATGGTCTGTAGCACAATAATATCAACCCAAGACAGATGGTTTGACAATATCAAGTACCAATCTTGATCACTTAAACTCTCATCACCAAAAATCTCCCACCGTGTGTTATTGGTAAGCGAAAATATTATGGAATTACAAGAAACCCAGAATTTAGCCATCCGATTACAATATCTAACCAATAATATCTTTAAAGAACTTAATGGGATTATGAGCTTTAAGAGCGCTAACGAAATAAGCGGCAAGAACCAAAATACCGTATTGAGAATCAGAATAACTAAAACAAAGACGCCTTTAAAGTTTTTCATAAATTTTTCCAGATTAAGGGTCGATGAATAATAAATAGCATGTAAAATACTATTTAGCTAGAAAGTTGTATCAAGTATAATAGAAATCATTCGTTGTTTACGCTTCATTTTTTACCAACAATATACCTTAATAAGGATCAAACAATAATGCCGACAGCCACTCTCATTAATGGAAAAGAAAAAGCCAGTCAACTTACTGAAGAAATCAAAAACGCTACTTCTGAATTAAAACAAAAAGGCATTGTGCCTGGCCTAGCTGTTGTTATTGTTGGTGAAGATCCAGCAAGTCAAGTATATGTTAGGAATAAAAAAAGAACTGCTGAATACTGTGGTTTCCATTCAATACAACACACTTTAGATGAGGATACCTCACAAGAACATGTATTGGACTTAATTGAAAAGCTAAATCAAGATCCTTCGGTTCATGGTATCTTAGTACAACTTCCCTTGCCAAAACACATAGATGAAAATCTTATTACTCAATCCATTATTCCTAAAAAAGACGTAGATGGGTTCCATTATATTAATATTGGCCAGCTCACAACGGGAGATCTGGAGCATGCTTTTGTGCCTTGTACACCTGCTGGTTGCA
>JAYZHY010000059.1:0-5618 GCA_036166115.1 Pseudomonadota bacterium
GTGGTTCTTTACTGGCAATGGCACCTGAGGGAACTCGCGCGAAGACCGAAAAACTTAAATCAGGATTTTTAAGAATAGCTCACGCCACAGAGGGTAAGGTTTTTCTCGCCGCTTTTGACTTTGGAAACAAAAAGATACTATTAGATTCATTTTTTGAGTTCTCTGGAGATTACGAGCGTGACATCGCCTACGTAACAGAGTACTACAAAAACTTTCAAGGCAAGTACCCTGAGAATTATTGAGCTGGTGGTGCCCGGAGCCGGAATCGAACCGGCACGTCCTTTCGGACAACGGATTTTAAGTACGTAGCGTCTACTAATACCGCCACCCAGACCTACGAAAATGATTGCTCCTACAAAATAAATTGATAAAGTTTAATATATTAATAATTTAATTCAAAAAAATGGTGATAAATAAATGCGTATTTCCAAATCAATAATTTATCTATTTATATTTATATTCAGTATCTCTGGAAGTTTCTCGTTAGCTGAAGATTATTCAGATTCTGATATTACAAAAGTTGTCATGCTAGGATCAGGAAACCCATTCCCTGATCCAAAGAGATCCGGTCCATCTGTAGCTATTGTTGTTAATGATATTCCTTATTTATTTGACGCTGGTGCGGGGGTTTGGCAGGCAACTGGTGCAGCTACACCAAAATACGGTGGAACAATCAAAGCATTAGAAAGCGGTAATATCTCAAAAGTATTTATCACTCACTTACACTCCGATCACGTTGTTGGTCTCACAAGTCTAATACTTCTACCCTGGGCACTTGGTCGTGAAGCTCCTCTTGAGGTATGGGGACCTCCCGGAACTGAGCATATGATTAAGCATTTAGTAGAGGCATATAGAGAAGATGTAGGGTCAAGAAAATATGGCTTAGGCCAAGATAATGATACTGGTTGGCGTGCTATAGGACATAATGTGCCAAAAGCCGGGTTAGTTTATCAAGATGAAAATGTAAAAATTGAAGCTTATCGGACCTTACATACTACATGGCCAATAACTTATGCGTATCGTGTTACCACCCCAGATAAAGTAGTGACCATTTCTGGGGATACCGTTAAGAACAAAGGAATAATTGAGGCAAGCAGAGGTGCTGATATTTTAGTTCATGAAGTAGTTACTATCGAAGGTCAAGATACAGCAGGTTGGGCAAATGGTGGAAAGGAAGATCGTCATAATTTCGGTAATATAATTGGCTTCTATCATGCAAATACTAAAGATCTAGCTGAAATTGCAAATGAAGCAAAGCCGAAACTACTTGTTCTCTATCATGTGCAAAATTATACATCGCCGCTTCGGCCCGAGGTTACAGTAGAAGAGATAAAGAAATATGGTTATGACGGAAAAGTAATTCTCTCACAAGACCAAGATATATATTAATACTGTTTTTTATCAATTATTTAAAATCTTATGAGTGGTGCGCGGGGCCGGACTCGAACCGGCACGTCTCTATGGTTAGTAGACCTTGATTCTAAATAAATCTTTTATTTAACCTCTTCATTGGATAGCGCTAACGCGAGCCGATATAAGTCCTCATAGTCATTAAGAAATCTGAGATAACTTTCAGCATAAGACATTGCTTGAGACTGAAAACCATAAAAGTCATTCGAGAGATAATAATCTTCATTAAATTTATAATTCACGGCATCCATTGCCCCATAATACTCGCCGTCGTAAGAGTCGTAATTAAATCTAATTCTAAAATTTTTAAGTATTATAAACCTATGATCTTTTCTAAAAAGATCAATTTCTGTATTGTTTGCTAAATTTCTTTGTGCTCTGTGATTAAATATTTCTAATAAGATGCTCTTCAATTGTTGATTATTTATTAATTCAAATGATCCTGAGGATATCAACTCAATAAAGATACCATCGCTTGGAAAAAAAGAAGTCCCTACGTCTATATCCATAAGCATATCTAAGGCTTCTTTGTCACTTAAGATCGAATGATCTTTATCAATATCATTGAGAATACCAATATTTAGATTTTGAGCTTTATTTAGAATGTCTTTGACTGAATTAATTTGGTTTAAATCATTAGTTAGAGACTGACTAAGATCTGCAACTAATTTATTTTTTGTGTCAATTTTATTGGACGTGACTCTTAATTCTTCTATATAAAAGGAGAGCAGTATACCCAAAAAAATTATAAATCCTTCAAATCCATATCTTTTTAAATTTTGCATATATCTTCTCGAATGACTTATCTTGGTGCCCAGGGCCGGACTCGAACCGGCACGTCATAAATGACAACGGATTTTAAGTCCGTAGCGTCTACCAATTCCGCCACCCGGGCTAACAATAGGTTAATTGGAGGCTAGGGTCGGAATCGAACCGGCGTCCGCGGCTTTGCAGGCCGCTGCATAACCACTCTGCCACCTAGCCGTATACCAATTAATAACAAGCAGACTAAATTGAATTCGTGCTTTACAACAGTATCGCAGTATACATCGCTATGCTTTATAATCAATGCACAAAATAAAATCCTGCTTATGAAAAATCTTACCAAAAAGATAATTTTTTTAACAATTGCTTGTGCAAATATAAATGCAGAGATATTGCCATTAAACATTTCACTGCAAGATATCTCACTCAATACTCCTAGCGGAAGTATGTCTCCATTTATAAGAACGAGTCGATCTAATATTACAACGTTAAACTGGTTGGAACCATTTGAAGATGGACATAAGATTGTATTCACTACCTTTGAAAATAAGTGGGCCAAACCAAAAACTGTCACATCCGGTGACAATTGGTTTATTAACTGGGCGGATTTTCCTTCTGTAATTAATCTTAAAAATGATAAATACGCAGCACATTGGTTAGTTAAGAGTGGTTCAAGCAACTATGCCTATGACGTCTATATTTCATTGTCTAATGACAAGGGAAAAAGGTGGTCAAAACCCATAAAAGCACATAACGATCAAACGCATACCGAACATGGTTTTGTAAGTCTCTATGAAAACAACGGGCCTGGTTTCATTTATTTAGATGGCAGGAAAATGGCCAACGAAATCACCGAAAATAAAAACGATACTGGCATGACTCTTAGAAGTGCAAAAATCGATCAAAATCTAAAATTAACTTCTACACAACTAATTGATGGTCTTGTTTGTGAATGTTGTCTAACAGATGTAACTGAAACCGATAAAGGTCCAATTGGTGTATACAGAAATCGAAGTAAAAATGAAATAAGAGATATATATATAACCAGAATTAATAATGGGTCATGGGAAGATGGCAAACCTTTACATCTGGATAATTGGAAAATTGCGGGATGTCCTGTCAATGGGCCGTCTATCCATGGAAATGATAAAAATATAACTGTTGGTTGGTTTACCGGTGCAAATAATACTCCAATGATTAAAGTTGCAAAATCACATGACTACGGTTTTTCATTTGGTGAGCCTATTAAAATTGGCGTCAAAAACACTGTTGGACACCTTTCTCTCACAGCTGATAAAAATAAAAATACATGGATTTTTTGGCAAAGAAGTATGGATCGCGGCGCAGTTGAATTAGTGCTCACAATGATAGAGAACGGATCAAACAAAATATTCGAAACGACGATCGAGAAAACTCGAAGGACACCCAGATTCAGTTTCCCTCAAATAACAAGCAATGGTAACAACATTATTCTCGCCTGGACCGCCATAAATGATAGCGTTGCAGCAGACAGAGAATCACGCAGCCAAAATAACAAAACATTTATAAAATCGGCATATTTTAAAGCCGATATATATTAGAAGTTACTTTAATTTCATTTTAGGGCCATTTGTCATAACGCTTTTAACACCCCTATTCATGGCAGATTTATCCGAATAACTTTGACTTGTAGCAATAACCTTATTATTACCAGCGACAACATTAAACGACCATTTGCCAGCTCGATTTTTTTTTGCTTTAAATGAGTCTTTATTTGCAGCGTTGCATGCTAATGATTTGATACCTTTCATGCAGCCTGATTTTGAAGCATAACCTTGACTGGCACAGATAATTTCACCATTTCTAGCTCTCAATCTAAAACGTGACTTACCTGAGCGGTCTTTATATATCTCAAACATTAAAAATCTCCTAATTTTTCAATAAAATAACGATCAGCAATACTAACAAAAAAATTACCTAAATAACGAAAAAATATAATTTTTTGTGTTGGATATTAAAGAAATTAGTTGTATAGTACTTCTCTTCCTTGTAACTTTGTTGAGGTAGATAAGAAACTACTTTAAGTTAATAAATGGAGAAGAAATGAAAGCATCTTGTTTTGTAAAGTCAATGACTATTATTGGGATTAATATTCTAATGATAACAGGCTGCGCAGCACCTGTTTATATATACCCAGAAACACCTGGATACGAAGTACACTTTGAGAAGAATCCTAGAACACTAAACTGCAGACAATTGAACGAAGCACGCATTCAAGTTTCGTCATACATAGATACAATTGCTGAAGAGAGAATTGAGGGTGCATCAAGAAGCACTCCTACATTTGATGCAGGTATCGCAGTCTCAAATCCTACAACAGGTAAAGATTTCATAGGCTATAAATCTGAGGGCGTGGCTCCAGAAGTTAATGAATTCAGAAGATTGAAAGTTCTATTAGAGGAAATTCAAGACTTGCAACTACTTAAATGTGTAAGAAATAGCCTAGACAATTAAATAAAATATCATAAAAGAAAAAACCAGCATAAGCTTATGCTGGTTTTTTTTAATAAAATAAATTAATTATATAGAATAAGTTATTGATATATATTTATTTACAGTGATCATTTCTTTGTCCCCATGGCATTTTGGTGTGACAATATATCGCTTTATCTAAATTCACATTAAAGAACTTCGCAAACCGAAGATCAGAATAACGCAAATCGGCACCATATAAGTTAGCATCATATAAATTTGCATCAGTAAAATCTGTATTAACCAAGATAGCATTGGTTAAATTTACTCTTCTCAAATTTGCTTTACTGAAATTAACGCCCCTGAGGTTAGCTCCATATAGTTCAGTATCCTGGAGGTTAGCATAGCTAAAATTTGCACCCGAAATATTCGCTGAAGACAAATCTGCACCACTTACATTTGCCTGAAAAAAATTAGCGCCAATTGAGTTTATATTGCGTAAAAATGCATTAGAAAGGTTTGTTTCTTTAAGTACAGCATTATGAAGATCAGAATTATTAAGATTAACGTTAGCTAAATTAGCGCCACTAAGGTCAGCTTCTTCAAGGTTGACATCACGTAAACCGGCATTTCGAAGATCAGCATCCCTAAGATCAGCCTCCTCAAGATTAGCATCATTAAGTCTTGCGTAACGAAGAGTGGCATATCTTAGATTAACATTTATTAATTTAGCATTTGAAAGTCTCGCTCCATAAAGATCTGCGTTGACTAATTTAGTATTAACAAAATTAATCCTTGATAAATTGGCATGAGCAAGACCCGAACCGATTAGATTATGGTCACTGAAATCGGCACCAGAAAGGTTGCAGCCTTCGCATACACCTAATTCATCAAATCTATCTAAGTCCTTTTGATTGAAAGCTTGGACATTAGTTAACATCAATAATGTAAATGTAAATAATAATTTATGTAACATAGTCATTTGAGTCTAC
>JAYZHY010000060.1:0-9846 GCA_036166115.1 Pseudomonadota bacterium
GTTTTATATAAGAATGATGTATGTCTTGGCGGAGGTTTTATAGATGAAATTAAAAGATAAGACAATTAATTTACAATGAAAATCCCCAAATTGTTTCGCTGTTCAGCTATAATTCTGCGCCAATATACAAAGAAATCCGCTATCTGCTATTCCTAGGAGGCATTTAATGCAAGACAGTTTTAATTCTCATTCAACAATCAAAGTGAATAACAATGAGTTTGAGTTTTTTGATTTAAATGCCGTGGATACTGGTAATGTTAAAAAACTCCCATATTCGTTGAAAATTTTATTGGAAAATCTACTTCGATTTGAAGATGGAGTTAATGTCACGCATGAAGATATCTCTGCGATAGCAAACTGGAAGCCAAAAGCTAAACCAAACAATGAAATTTCATTCACGCCTTCGCGAGTAATACTTCAAGACTTCACCGGCGTCCCAGCTGTAGTTGATTTAGCCGCAATGCGAGATGCTGTTGAGGCTCTTGGTGGAAAAGCCAAAAGCATTAACCCATTATCTCCAGCTGAACTTGTAATTGATCACTCAGTTCAAGTAGATAGTTATGCAAGATCAAATGCATTAGACCTAAATAATAAGATTGAGTTCAAACGTAATAAAGAACGATATTCATTTTTAAAATGGGGTCAAGCAGCTTTTAAAAATTTCAAAGTTGTTCCACCCAATACAGGCATAGTTCACCAAGTAAACTTGGAATACTTAAGTAGGGTAGTTTTTAATCGTCCTAACAAGAAAACAAATATTCTTTACCCAGATACAGTTGTTGGCACGGATTCTCATACAACAATGATTAATGGGCTGGGTGTGCTTGGCTGGGGTGTAGGCGGCATAGAAGCCGAAGCGGCTATGTTAGGACAGCCCATAACAATGCTTGTCCCACAAGTACTAGGGTTCAAATTATCTGGAAAATTACGTGAAGGAACAACAGCAACCGATCTAGTACTTACAGTAACTGAAATTCTTCGAAAAAAAGGCGTTGTAGGTAAATTTGTGGAATTTTTCGGAGATGGACTAAATGAACTTCCACTTGCTGACAGAGCAACACTCGGAAACATGTCCCCTGAATTTGGAAGTACATGCGCGATATTTCCTATTGATAATGAAACCATTAGATATCTTGAACTATCTGGCAGGAGTAAAAAGCATATAGCAATAATAGAAGCTTATTCAAAGAAACAAGGATTGTGGCGTCACGCTAATCAACAGGATGCTAATTATAGTGAACTCATAGAACTTGATATGCAATCAGTTGAACCGAGCATTGCTGGACCAAAACGACCACAAGATAGGATTGCTTTAAGTGACGCTAAAGATTGCTTTAAATCACATCTTGAAAAATCTAATAAATCAAATAATACCAAGAACAAAAAAATAAAAATTAACAACGAATCAACCTCGATTAATGATGGTGCTATCCTGATCGCAGCCATAACTAGCTGTACGAATACTTCAAATCCAGCGGTCATGATTGCAGCTGGACTTCTCGCTAAGAAAGCTTACGCAAGAGGTTTGAAAACCAAACCGTGGGTTAAAACAAGCCTAGCTCCTGGATCCAAAGTTGTTACTGATTATTTGATAAAATCAGGTTTAAATAAATCTCTGGATAAACTTGGATTTCAAACTGTTGGATATGGATGCACCACCTGTATTGGTAATTCAGGACCTTTACCCGAAGAGATCTCAGCTGCTGTCAAAGAAAATAATATTATTGGTTGTAGTGTGCTCTCTGGTAATCGCAACTTCGAAGGAAGAATACATCCTCTAGTTCAAATGAATTTTTTAGCATCGCCTCCTCTAGTTGTGGCTTATGCTATAGCTGGAAACATGCATCACGATCTTGTTAATGACCCTCTTGGCAAAAACGATCAAGGCGAAGAAGTATTTCTTAAGGACATATGGCCTAGCCTCAATGAAATAAAAGATGTTTTATCTTCATCAATTAATTCAAAAATGTTTTCATCCAATTATGATTCAGTCTTTAAAGGTGATAAAAATTGGAATTCACTTGATGTAACTGACAGTGAAATATTTTCTTGGGCACAAAACTCATCCTATATTAAGCGCCCTCCCTACTTTGACGGGATGAAATTGAATCCTGATCCACTCACTGAAATTAGCCAGGCGCGCATTTTAGCATTACTGGGAGATTCCGTTACGACAGATCATATCTCCCCTGCTGGATCAATTGCTAAAGACAGTCCCGCAGCACTTTATCTTAAAGAGCAAGGCGTCAAAGAAAATGATTTTAATTCATACGGGTCTCGAAGAGGTAACCACGAAGTAATGGTGCGAGGGACATTTGCCAATATACGATTAAAAAACAAACTTGCTCCCGGCACAGAAGGTGGTTGGACAACACATCAACCTACAAATAAAAAAATGACAATCTTTGAAGCTGCCGAACAATATAAAAAAGATAAAACTCCTTTAGTGATTATTTCCGGAAGTGAATACGGAACTGGCTCGTCAAGAGACTGGGCAGCAAAAGGCACTCTACTTCTTGGGGTAAAAGCAGTTATTGCTAAAAGTTATGAACGTATCCACAGATCTAACTTAATTGGTATGGGTGTACTTCCATTGCAATTCATGGATGATTGTGACGCCGAGTCATTGGGTTTGAATGGCAGCGAAGAGTACTCCATAACAGGACAAACCGACCCATATAATAAAATAGCTAATGTTGTAGCCAAGTGTTCGTCAGGTAAAGAAATATTATTCGATACATTAATTCGAATCGATACACCTAAAGAAAGGGAATATTTTGAACACGGTGGAATCCTTCATTACGTCTTAAGGCAAATTATTAATCACAAATAATCATGATAAACGAATTGATTGATATCGGTGCCAATCTAACACACAAAGATTACAAGAATGACCTTAATAAGGTAATTAAAGATTCTCAAAATTTAAATATAAATAAACTTATTGTTACAGGTACAAATGTAGAAGAAAGCCTAAAAGCTTTCGCTCTAACTAAACAATACCCAAAAATTCTATATAGCACAGCTGGTGTTCACCCTCATAACGCAAAGGAATACAGTGATTCAGCTGAATCAACAATATATGAATTAGCAAAAAATTCTAGCGTTGTCGCAATTGGTGAATGTGGTTTGGATTATTATCGAAAATATTCGCCTGTAAAAGATCAAAAAAATGCATTTATTCGGCAAATCAATATTGCTTGCGATTTAAACTTACCTTTATTTATGCACCAAAGAGATGCTCATGAAGATTTTGTTAAAATCATAGTGCCATGCATGAGCAATATTAAAGCCGGTGTAGTGCATTGTTTCACCGGAACTGAAGAAATGCTAGACATGTACTTAAAATTAGATTTACACATAGGTATTACAGGTTGGATTTGCGACGAAAGACGAGGAGTAGATTTACAGAGAATGGTAAGTAAAATCCCTTTAGACCGCTTACTCATTGAGACAGATTGCCCTTACTTATTACCAAGAACTTTAAAAGTAAAACCGAAATCAAGGCGAAATGAACCAAAATTCTTAACTGAGATTGTTAAAGTGATAGCCAATAACACCGATTATAGCCTCAAAGAAATTTCCGATGCCACATCCGAAAATGCAAAACATATATTTAAAATATTATAAATATCAATATTTTAATTAATACTATTAAACTAATTTACTAGTTAAAATGTTGATAAAGTCAGTCATTGTTGGATCTATATTATGCACATGACTTGGTTTATTAAGGATTGATTCAAGCTCATTAGGAATATCTACCGATCTTCCGATTAATGGTTCGACAACGTCATCAAATTTTGCAGGATGTGCGGTTGCTACAATTATCCAGTGATCTTTCTTGCTATTCTCATCTAAATTATTGTATATATAACTTGCTGTTGCAGTATGCGGGCAAACAACAGCAGACATACTCTTATGACAGTTCTTAATTTCTCCCTCAATCAACTTGTCACTAACAGATCTTGCGGATATTACACCCTTTAACGCTTCAATGTTACCGAACATACTGATTAATCGTTCCATATTGCTTGCATTACCAACATCCATTGCATTTGCGAGTGTTTCAATACTTGACCTAGTTTCCCACTCAGCACCATCAAGATAATCTTCGATAAGGCGATTTTCGTTTAACGCAAGAATAATTCGCCCTACAGGAAATCCCATTAATTTCGCCATAACACATGCTAACCCATTACCCAGATTCCCAGTTGGTACGATAAAATTAGGCTTTATTTTGGTTTTTTTAAAATGCTTAACACTTGTATGAGCATAATAAATACTTTGTGGCAATAATCTTCCAAAATTAATACTGTTTGCTGAGCTAAATCGATATTTCTCTGACAAAGAATGGTCTGCAAAAATTTGTTTTACCAAGGACTGACACGAGTCAAAAGTACCATTAACTGACAGAGACAGTATATTATCACCCCAACAAGTTAACTGTTTTTCTTGTCGTTTTGAGACTTTTCCTTCTGGAAATAAAACAATGACTTTTACATTTGGGCGTCCATGAAAAGCTGAAGCAACTGCTCCTCCCGTATCTCCAGAAGTGGCGACCAAAATAACTAATGGATTTTCTTGATTTTTATTTAGTCTACTTAAACAGGAGGCTAAAAATCTTGCACCAATGTCTTTAAATGCAGCGGTTGGGCCATGAAAGAGCTCTAATAACCAACGATTTTGATCATTCGACATTCGAACAGATGGAATTGGAAAAGACAAAGACTCATCAACAATTGAATCTATCGAATCAACCAAAGAAGATCCTGTAAAAAAAGGTGTTAATAAGATTCTAGCTGTATCCAGTATTGTAGAGTCTTTTTTGAATTGCGTTAATTCAAATTGTGGCAATATTTTTGGTAAATATAATCCCCCATCATTAGCAATACCTTTTACAAAAACATCATCAATATTAAATGCAATGTCATTACCTCTTGTACTTATGAATTTCACTAATTTGATTCCACATAAGCACCTGGTGAATTGAGCTTACTTATCCAACTTTGACAGTTATAGCCTTCTTTTTTGCATGTTTCCATCATTATACTTTGTATATACTTGGCATCATTATTCTCGCAGATAGCAAAAATACTTGGCCCACTACCTGATAATGAGCAGCCAAATGCACCATTCTGTAAAGCTACTTTTTTTATTTCATCAAAACAAGGTACAGCTGAAGATCGTTGAGGTTCAACAATAATATCTTTTAGATTATTCTTGATCAGAGAAAGGTTATTTTCTTTTACGCCCAAAAGGAACCCAGCCAAATAACTCTGTTGTAGTAACATATCTGATAACGAGTAATTTTCTTTCAACGAAAGTCGGCTTTCCGCAGTATTAACAAAAAGATCGGGATGAATCAAAACACTAGATAGATTTTCTGGGACTTCTATTGACAATGTTTCTGGCAACATATTTAACGGGCAAAAAACTAAGCCACCAATAAGACTTGGTGCCACATTATCTGCATGCACTCCACCACTGGCATACTCCTCACCTTTTAGTGCAAAAGAGAGTAATTTAGATTTCTCGAGTGGATCATCCAGTAAAGCGTTTACCGCAACAACACCAGCAACTGCAGAGGCCGCAGAACTGCCCATACCAGATTGCAAAGGTATACCTTTGTGAATTATTAATTCGATGCCACATCCTGTACCATGTGACTTCCATAAAGAACTTGCAGCGATTGATGCTGTGTTTTTATCGACTTCTCTAGATAAATTTTGATGCGGTTGAGCGTTATGGTCGTAAATTTCTTTTATTAATACACCCTGTGTTTTAGTCTTTCGGACCGAAACTCGATCACCTACGCCATCGATGGCGAGACCAAGCATATCAAAGCCAACAGCAACATTGCCAATTGATGCTGGGGCAAAAGCGGTAATGTATTTATTGCTACTCATCTTTAGTTAATTTGTATATTTAATAAGATTTACAATATCTGCAAATATACCTGCAGCCGTTACTTCTGGACCGGCTCCAGGACCTTGGATAATTATAGGATTACTCGAGTATCTCTTAGATTGTATTTGTATTATGTTATCGGTTAGCTGAATATTACAAAATCCATGGTCTTGTGGATACTCTTTTAAACCAATAAATACATTTTCATCTTTGTCTAGAGAGGCCACATACCTTAAGCTCATAGAATTAGCTTTTGCACGGTTAAACTTTTCTTGCATATCAGAGTCGTATTCTTCAATTTTATCTAAAAACTGGTCAGCATCAATATCGGTCAACTCTTCTGGCACCAAGTTTTCAATTTCAAAATTTTTCATTTCGATTTTTCTACCAGCTTCGCGACCTATAATAGTTAACTTCCTAGCAACATCAATTCCCGTGAGATCATCCCTTGGATCAGGCTCAGTGTATCCATTTTCTTTTGCTTCACGAATTATTTGAGAGAAAGGTTTTAACCCATCATAAACATTAAAAAGATATGCCAATGTTCCTGAAAATATACCTTCAATTGAATGAATGACATCTCCTGTTTCAACAAGATTTCTAACTGATGCAATGACAGGTAATCCGGCTGCAACAGTTGTTTCATAAAGACAGTGAATACCAGTCAGTTTAGAAGCAGCTTTGATATTATCGTAATATTCTTGTTTAGCGCTTAATGCTTTTTTGTTTGGTGTAATTATATTTATACGGCTCTCTATCCAATTTTGATAATTATTAGAAATAATTTCGCTTGAAGTACAATCAATGATTGCAGTATGACCATTTTTGTGAAATTGGTTGATATGCCCAACAAAATCATTCAAATTAAACTCAGTGTCACAACTGTTCATTTTTTTAGACCAGTCGTTGAGATCAATAGGATTATCACTTAATAGCATATTCTTTGATGCTCCAATTGCTTTTATATGCACATCGCAATTAAATTGATCAGAGATTTTTTCTGCATTCTGTTTAATTTGATTAAGTAGCTCTCCACCAACAACTCCAATACCGATTACACCAATTGTTAGCACTCTATCGGTTTGAAAGAACCCTGAGTGAATTGCATTTAATGCTTTTTCGGAATCAATGGAATCGACAACAGCTGAAATATTTCTTTCGGATGAGCCTTGCGCTATAGCTCGAACATTTACACCAGCCATGCCTAGTGTATTAAAAAATTTACCAGCAATTCCATGTTGCCCAGCCATGTTATCACCAACAACAGCTATGATACTTTGCTTCTTTTTGACTTCAACATTTGAAATTAAGCCTGCGTCAATTTCATTTTGAAAAGCATTATTAATTAGCTTTCTTGCTAAATCACTCAAGTTGTCTGGAACAGCAATGCAAATAGAATGCTCTGAACTAGCCTGCGAAATGAGTGCAACAGATATCTCCCCATCTTTAAGTGAGGCAAATAACTTATCTGCGGTTCCTGGCACTCCCATCATGCCAGTCCCTTCAATGTTAACAAGCGCCATCGAATCAATAACAGTTATACCTTTAATCGCAGAATTTTGATCATTATTTGATGAAATTTCACTTCCTATTTTTTTTGACTCAAAAGTGTTACGAATAAACACTGGAATACCTTTATCAATTAAAGGTCCTAACGTTTTTGGGTGTATTACTTTTGCTCCAAAATAAGCCAGCTCGATTGCTTCATTATACGAGAGATTTGATATGACTTTAGCGTCTTTAACTTTCTTAGGATCAGCGCTCATTACGCCATCAACGTCAGTCCATATAACTAATTCCTTTGAATCAAAAAAAGAGGCAAAGATGGCGGCTGAGTAATCGCTTCCATTTCTTCCTAGGTTTGTTGGTTCACCATTTTCTTTTGATGCGATAAACCCTGTAATCAGAAAAATACTGGATTTATATTTACTTTCAAAGTGTTTATGATTTTTTAACGATTTTTTCCAATCAACTGCCTCACCAACTAGGCCTTGTTTTAAATAAATAATTTTCCTGCTATCGATAAATGTAACTTCATTCACATCATCAAGTAATTTACTAATATACAATGTTAATAGTTTTGCCGACCACAGTTCGCCAAATCCACTAATTATATTACTAATTTTAAGACTTTCTTCCTTGCCTTTATTTGATTGACCCAGAAGCTCTTCAATCTCATCAAAATTTACAGCCACTATTTCTTGGAATACTTCTGCATCCTTTTTTTCGAGTAAATCATTTGCAATTGAACTCAATCGATTATTAATGGTTTTGTATTCTTTAGATTTGGATAATGAAGAAGATCCATAATTCTCTGAGATACGAATAAGAAGATCAGTTACACCGCCCATTGCAGAAACCACAATACCATGACGTACGTCAGGATTAGCATAATACGAATCCAATATTATCCTTGAAACCCTAACAAAACACTCGGTGTCAGCGAGGCTAGACCCACCAAATTTAAATACTTTCCAGCTACTCTTATCCATTCCAGTCACTATAAGAATCAATTAATGCAGATATTCTAAAGTAATTACTTAGAAATAGTAATTTCAATTGCTTTTCAATTTAAAAAGACAATAACTCAAAAAATAATGGTGGGGCGTGTAGGGATCGAACCTACGACCAGTCGGTTAAAAGCCGAATGCTCTACCTCTGAGCTAACGCCCCTTGTATTAATTTTTAGCAAATTATCAATAAGTTACTTTAATGATCATTTTGCGAGGATAATACCGGACTAGCTACAAATCTCAAGGAATTATTGCGGCATGGATTCATTTTTCATAAAAAGTTTTTTACTATAAACCTCTATCGTCCATTACCTTGGTACGCTGTTCAGCTAATTTAGCGACGGTGGATTCAGGGTAATCATTCTCAATTCTTTCGAATACCCTTCGTGCATCATCCCAATTACCCATTTCATAATTACAATAACCAATTTTTAATAGTGCATCTGAAACTTTTCTCGAGCGTGGGTAAAGTTCAATTACTTTAGTAAATTGTTCTAATGCTTGTTCAAATTGATTTGTCACGTAATAAGATTCAGAGAGCCAATATTGCGCATTATCAATTAAACTGCTACCAGGAAAAGCAGACAAAAATCTTATAAATGCCAGTGAAGACAATTCGTATTTTTGCTCTTTTAGGAGTTCAAAAGCAGCAGCATAATTTTCCTCATCTGTGCCACCTGGAACAGGAAGCTCCCCGATTATGATCTCGTCTTCGTTAACAACATTCATCGAATTTAACGCACTTATTGATCTCTCAAGATCCTGCAGACGATCATCAAGATCTATATATAAGGAACGTTGCCTATCTTGAGTAGATTGTGACTCATATTCCAAATTCTCAATCTTGCCTTGAATTACTGAAACTTGCCTTTGTAACTCGTCCAATTGCCGAACAATCTCAATAATTCCTTGGTCATTGGACGCGAATACACCGGATTGAGATGGATTCGAAGTTATACCTTGATAAGAATTATTAACTGGGACATCTGCACAGCCAATAATAAACAGGAAGAGCAGTTGTAATAATATAAATTTACAATTTACATGCATTTCTTTGCATCAAAGCAAATTGATCAATTAACTGTATTTATTTCAACACGTCGGTTTTGCTGGTATGACTCCTCATCACTTCCATAAGCAAATGGTCTTTCCTCGCCATAACTAACAGTAGTTATTTGTGCTGGAGACACACCATTAAGAAGTAACATTCTTCTTACTGTTTGTGCCCTTCTCTCACCTAATCCAATGTTATACTCACGAGAACCTCTTTCATCGGCGTGACCTTCAAGTCTAACCGTTAACAATGTATTGGCATTCATCCTCGCAGCATGAGCTGAGACCAAATCATCATATTCAAGTCGTAATTCTGATCGATCAAAATCAAAATATATTATTGTGTCTAATTCTTGAGATAGGCTATCAT
>JAYZHY010000061.1:0-3272 GCA_036166115.1 Pseudomonadota bacterium
TTTGTTCCCTCGAGACGAACAACAACTGGGACAGAAACCCCTGTTTCTTTAACCGCATCTATTATTCCTTGAGCGATAAGATCGCATCTTACAATTCCACCAAATATATTAACTAATATTGCCTGTATATTCTTGTTCGATAAAATAAGCTTAAAAGCAAATGCAACCCTTTCGCTAGTGGCTCCCCCGCCAACATCTAAAAAGTTTGCAGGCATTCCTCCATGCAGTTTTATGAGATCCATTGTTGCCATTGCTAGGCCTGCCCCATTAACCATGCACGCGATATTCCCATCCAATGAAACATAATTCAAATTATTTTGAGCTGCCTCGTGCTCAGTTTTATTTTCTTGGGATGGATCCCTGAGGCCCATTAAATCTTTTTGCCTAAATAAAGCATTGGATTCAATATTAATTTTTGCATCAAGAGCCATCAAGTCCCCGTCTTTGTTTACAATAAGTGGATTAACTTCAATTAAACTGGCATCTTTTTCCAGAAACAGAACATACATCCTTTTCAAAATATGTGAAAATTGCTTACATTGCTCTTTATTTAACTCTATACCAGTGCACAATTGTCTGATCTGATACATCATTAGACCTGTAGCTGGATTAATCGAGATTTTAAAAATTTTTTCTGGCTCATTTTCTGCTACTTCTTCAATATTCATGCCACCAGAAGGAGATACCACAAACGAAACCATCTCTTTTTCTCGATCAAGAAGAATACTTAAATATATCTCTCTATCTATTTCGGAACCAGGTTCAATGTAGACCATATTTACTGGCAAACCTTCAGGTCCAGTTTGATTGGTTACCAAAACACTACCAAGCATTTCTTGTGCGTATTTCTCAACTTCTTCTATTGTTTTGGCTATCTTAACGCCGCCAACCTTCCCTCTTCCACCGCTATGAATTTGTGCTTTTATTACCCAAATCTCACCACCTATCTTTTCGGCTGCAAATCTAGCTTCTTCAGCTGATTTTGCCGTATAGCCTAATGAAGAAGGGATATCATATTCTGAGAATAATTGTTTTGATTGGAATTCATGAAGATTCATTGATTGTAACCACTTACTGGAAATTGAATTTTTAATTAATTGTCAATACTCAAGCAGAATTCTTTCATAACAACACTATAAATGGAACTAATAAAGTATTTAATTTTCCAGCAGAATTATCTTGAGCTTAAGTAAACTTCATACTAAGCTTTTCTCACATATTATATTTTTTAAGAATACTTTTTATGAAAAAAAATAGAAATGGATTCACACTAATTGAACTACTCGTGGTGGTTATAATTGCTGGAATAATAATATCAATTGCAATCCCAGCCTATCAAGATTACACAAGCAGACCAATTGTTAATGCTAATAAACATTGAGAAATATATATTTACCTAAAAATGCGGGATGATTTACCTCACAATAATAGAAAATGTCTTCAAGCATAATTACATTAACAATTGTCGGATTAATCTTTGGCAGTCTTCTAAACGTTATTATCTATAGATTGCCGCTGATAACAGAAAAAAATAATAAATTTAATTTATTTTATCCAAAATCTCATTGCAGAGAATGTAAAAAAACAATTCAAAATTTTCACAATATTCCTATTCTTAGTTATCTTTTCTTAAGAGGTAAATGCGCCTATTGCAAAGAACCAATAACAATACAATACCCGTTGATTGAACTTATTACTTCATTATTAACAGTGCAAGCTGGTCTTTATTTTGGATTAAATATTGAGTTATTCTTAAGTTTATTCTTTATATACATGTTAATAGTGATCAGTGTAATTGATATCAATTACAAAATTATACCTGACTCTTTATCACTAACTCTGCTATGGACTGGAATACTAATCAGCTTGTTCTTCTCATCAAGCACATTCTCGATTTTTCCTATTGATCCAGTATCAAGTATATTTGGAGCCATCCTTGGATATCTTGTTCTATGGGGTATTTTCCATATCTATCTTCTTGTATCCCACAAAGAAGGTTTTGGATACGGTGATTTCAAGTTTCTAGCTGCTTTGGGGGCCTGGTTGGGTTGGAAACTAATTCCTTTTATATTATTCCTTTCTTCCATATTAGGCATTACATTCGGGTTATTACTGATACTCAAAAAGGAGATCAAAAAAGATGACCCCATCCCATTTGCACCATTTCTAGCAATATCGGGATGGATTTCAATGATATTTGATGTGAAAATAATAAAAATTTATTCTTTTCTTCAACTATAAATAGGCTCAAATATTAAAACAGATAAAACAAGGACATCTTTTCATGTTGCTCTTACTGGTGGAATTGCGTCAGGTAAAACAATGGTGAGTGAGGCATTTAAAGATCTGGGAGCAGATATTATTGATACTGATAAAATTGCACATACAATTACAGAGTCAGGTAAGGATGCATTAAAAGAAATAACAATAGAGTTTGGTGAAGAATTCCTCAAAGAAGATGGTAACTTAGATCGTCACTTAATGCGTCAAACAATCTTTAAAGACCCTTCAAAACGTCTTCTATTAGAATCAATTATTCATCCAAAGATCCACTATCAAGTTCAACGAGAACTATCAATTGCATCAGGTATATATCAAATTATTGTTGTCCCACTTCTTACAAAATCACCATTACGAAATAAAGTGGACAGAGTGCTTGTAGTTGATTGCGACGAAACGACCCAAATCCAAAGATTGAAAAAGAGAGATGGTGAATCGGATGATCTTGCAAAGAAGATTATCGCTAGTCAATCTTCGCGTGGCGAAAGAATGGCAATTGCTGATGATATTATAAAAAACAATCAAGACTTTAAAGAAACGCTAGTACAAATAAAACAACTAAATAAAAAGTATATTGAATTAAGTACTAAACAATAATAAATTTAATTTTCAATCAAAATTGAAGTTCATTAATGCAAAGTGCAAAATAAAAAGATGAAATTTAAAACTGAAAAATTTGACCCCACAACACGAAGATCTCCTGAATACGAGTTACCGTTAAGCGAAAGGATGAGAACATTTCTGCGAATAGAATTTCTTTACCAACAATTCAACTACTTTATTGATATTGATACTGATTGGGCATCAAGATCTAGTATCTCAAGCCTGCTTGAAATGATGTCAATACTTTCAAGAGGAGATATTCGAAGTGATGTATACAAAGAACTCGATAGGCATATAGGTATATTAACAAGTTACCATAGCCAACCATCAGTTGATCCAGAAAGACTAAAGGGTATGGTACAGAACTTAACAGAGAGAAGAGATGCACT
>JAYZHY010000062.1:0-4949 GCA_036166115.1 Pseudomonadota bacterium
GCGTGTGACGTTCGTTCTTGCACGAGAATTTTTGCGCCCGTTTGTGGAACAAACACAACAACATTTTTAAATGCATGTGTTGCTGAGCGAACCGGAGTAAATATTCTCTATGCGGGCTTATGCCAAGAACAAGGCAACAATTGTTCGAATAATTATGTCCCTGTTTGTGGAGTTGATAAAAAAACCTACGATAATCGTTGTTTGCTTGATAATGCTGAAATACGTCTTGCTTATGCGGGGGTTTGTTTTGGTCAATCTAATTAAAGCCAAATTTCTATTCAACGTTATCCATGAGTTTTTGTAATTTTTTGCTTAAAAACAAAAGAATAATTCCTGCTGTCGAAATAGTAATTACAATACCTAAGTATTGGTTAGAGAAATTCGCAATATTTTTTGAATCAAATTCTCCTGCTATTTGACCGGCAATTAAATTACCTAAGGCTGAAGCAACAAACCATATACCCATCATCTGCCCTACATATCTTTTTGGGGCAAGTTTTGTTGTAGCGGACAGGCCAACAGGTGAAAGAGTTAACTCTCCAAAGGTATGAAATAAATAAGTCATTAACAACCATGTTGGCATAGCTTTGCCACCTTGTGCCACTATGTTTGAAGCAATAGCCATCATAAGAAAACCGAAAGCTAAGAACAAAAGTCCTAAAGCAAATTTTGTTGGGGTAGATGGATTCAGATTTTTCTTTGCAAGAAATATCCATAAATATGCAAAAATTGGAGCAAAAATAATAATAAAAATAGAATTTACTGATTGTAACCAAGATGAATAAATTGTGAACCATTCAAATTCAAGTTTTGTGTATCTGTTTGCGAATAAATTTAAAGAGGATCCTGCTTGCTCAAAACCGGACCAGAACATAGCGGCACCCAGAAATAAAGTTATGATTACTAATACACGGTTGTATTCTGTTTTGTTTAGGCCACCAAAAAAAAGAACATAAATAAAAAAACTAAAAGCAGTTAGCAGTATTATAAATGTTGTTATTTGAGAAATTTTTATAAAATTGATAGCGCTTAAATCAACTTGAGTAATCGAAAAAATGACACCCAAAATTATAATTATGCTCGCACCCAAAAGACGTTTCTGAGACATGGAAAAAGTAAGTTTTTTAACACCAGCATTACCTAAATATTTTTTCGTTTTCCAGAATTGAAGTACACCAAGCATCATTCCAACACCAGCAACAGCAAATCCATAATGCCACCCATAGTTATAGTTTTGAGCTAAAGCGCCACAAATTAAGGGACCCAACATGCCGCCGAGATTAATTCCCATATAAAAAATTGAAAATCCTGCATCTCTTCTAGGGTCTCCTGGTAAATACAGCTCACCTAATATTGCACTGATATTTGGTTTCAATAGGCCAGTTCCCAATATAACCAAGAGTAATCCAATGAAAAAAGCATTTGTTGAGGGTATAGCAAGAACAAAATGTCCACACATTATTACAATACCGCCATATAAGATTGCTAATTGTGCGCCTATCAATCTGTCTGCAATCCATCCTCCTGGCAAGGCCGCCAAATAAACCAAGGCCGTATAGATGCCATATATGGCTGTAGCGTTGGTATCAGTGAATCCCATGCCGCCATTAATAATCTGATCTGTCATGAAAAGCACTAATAGAGCTCTCATTCCATAGTAACTAAGCCTTTCCCACATCTCAGTAAAAAATAGCGTTATTAATCCTCTTGGATGGCCGAATATTTCGTTATTCATTGTGAAAAAGTTGCGGTAGTGGAGATTTTATTATTGGGGGTTATTTGTTTTTTTAACAAATATTCTAGACATAATAATACCCAACTCATAGAGAATATAAACTGGCACAGCTAGCAAAGTTTGGCTGATTACATCTGGAGGCGTTAGAAACATACCCGCTATAAATGCTATAAGAAAAACATATGGTCTAGCCTTGCCTAATTTTTCGACATTAGTTAATCCCGCCCAGACAACCAGAACGGTTGCGACAGGAACCTCAAACGCTATGCCAAAAGCAAAAACAATGGTGGTAACAAAATCCAAAAATTGTGTTATATCTGTTTGAACTTCGACTCCAGCTGGAGCAACTGAAGTAAAAAATCCAAACATTAAAGGAAAAACAACAATATAGGCAAATGCAATACCAAGATAGAAAAGAATAATGCTTGTTGCTAGCAAGGGAACGGCAAATCTTTTTTCCTTTTTATAAAGACCAGGTGCAATGAAATTCCATATTTGAAATAAGATTACCGGCATGGCTAAAAATAGAGCCGCAAAAAAAGTAAGTTTAAATGGAGTTAATAGCGGTGAAGCAACTGCAGTCGCAATCATTGCATTACCTGGCAATACTTCACGAAGTGGTTCAGATACCAACGTGAATATATCTCTTGAGAAAGGCAAGAGACATATAAATGCAACAATTACTGAGGCAGCTATTATGAGTAAGCGGGACCTTAGCTCGATGAGATGTGACAGTAAGGTACCTTCTGCGAGATTTTCCTCTTCCTGTTTTTCTTCCATTACTTATTAGCCAGATAATTATTTTTTATTATTGGTTGTGTCTGTATTTGGGGGTGATTGATTTTTTTCTATTTCGGGTTTCATGGGTCTTTCATTGGTATTTGGGTTTGTATCGATAAATTGAGGTTTAGCGACGTCATTTTTTTTTACTTCAGTAAAGGCTTCCAAGGAGGGCTCATTGATCTCAATTTCTTCTTCAAGCTGCCTTCGCATTACTCGGGTCATTCTTTTTGCTTGCCCAATCCATTCACCAAGTTGATTGGCAACTTGAGGCAAACGTTTAGGTCCCAACACTATAAGCCCGATGAGAAAAAGAATTATTAATTCCCAAAAGCCTATACCAGACATAGAAAACTCATTTTTTTCTTAAGAGAGACTGCTGTCTTCTTCTTTTTCGGTACTTTGTGTTTCTGAAAAGTTGGCCTCTTGAGAGTGATTGGCTTCTTCAGTGGGTTCTTTGTCAGCCTCATTCACCGCTGAACGAAAACCCTTCACCGCGCTGCCTAAATCAGAACCAAGTGTGCGTAACCGTTTAGTTCCAAAAATTGCCAATACAATAGCTAAGACAATGAGCAGCTGAAATGGTCCGATGTTTGATAACATCTTTGTAACTCCTAAATATTTTAATTAGTTAATTATAGCAAATCTTATTATATCAATTTGTTGTATATTATTAATATATTGCGTTTTGTTTAATAAATATACAAAAATTTAATACATATATTGAGTTGACCTCGAGTCAATTTACTTCCAGCCAAAATGTAACCGGACCATCATTAATCAATGAAACTTGCATATTTGCTTTAAATTTCCCGCTTTTAATGTTGGGTGATTTGCTTTTTAAGATGTCAGTAAATTTTAAAAATAACTTCTCGCTAATTTCAGATTGAGCGGCGTTTGAAAAGCTTGGCCTTGTTCCTGATCTGGTGTCAGCCGCTAAAGTAAATTGTGGTACAACAAGTAATTCAAAGTTTTTGTCCAGCAAGCTTTTGTTCATTTTGTCTTTAGAATCAGCAAAAACACGATAAGTTAGGACACGTTCAGCCATTCTATTGAGCTGTTGGTTTGAATCATTTGGGCTAAAAGCAACGAATACTAGTAATCCCTGTTGTATTGATGATATCTTCGCCCCATTTGTTTTGACGCTTGCTTTTTTTACTCTTTGTAATAATGCAATCAAGGTTTTCCTTATTTGAAGCCTTCCTAAAGGAATAATAAGGGATTATTTGTAGTTTGTAATGTTTTATACTTTATATTTTTTTAGTTTTTAAATTAAAACCCCACATAAATTTAAAAAAAGCTATATAAATAGTTATTATTTACCACAATAATGAATTATTTTAAATAATGGGGTTTTATATGCAAAAAATATCCTTTTTTAGGATAAATATGGGGTTTAATGAAATATTAAAAATTTGTATTGCACTTGTTTCGTGACCCTTTAAACTCACTAATAGTATCTTTTTAAAATGCGGTGATAGATGAAAAGAAGAGATTTTGTAACTGGCGCGGCCTTAACTGCAAGCTTTGCAGCGTGCAGCTCAGAAGAAAAACTACCGGATAATAAAACAGCGTATAAAGATGTTTATAAATGGAATATGGTGACTTCTTGGCCTCCTCATCTACCAGGCCTTGGTGTGGGAGCTGATAATTTAGCAAAAAATGTTGATAAAGCAAGCGATGGCAGATTAAAAATTAAAGTTTTTGCAGGAGGTGAGCTGGTTCCTCCTTTGGAAGTATTTGACGCTGTGAGCCAAGGCACTGTTCAGATGGGGCATGATTCTTCTTATTATCACCGCGGGAAAATCCCATCTGCCCCCTATTTTACGACCATTCCATTTGGTCTAAATGTTAATGAAATGAATGCGTGGTTATATTTTGGTGGCGGTTTAGAGCTTTGGCAGAAAACATATATGCCGTTTGATGTTCTTCCTTTTCCTGTAGGTAATACAGGCGTTCAGATGTTAGGTTGGTTCAATAAAGAAATTAATCATATCAACGATATAAATGGCTTGAAAATAAGAATGCCTGGTCTTGGTGGTGAGATTATGCAGAGGGCTGGTGCTGTTCAGGTTACCATGGCTGGATCTGAGATATTTACATCACTGCAAACGGGTGCCATTGATGCCGCTGAATGGGTGGGTCCATATAATGATGTGTCACTAGGATTACACAAAGCCGCTAAATATTATTATTATCCTGGGTTTCATGAGCCAGGTCCTAATATTGAATGTATTATTAATAAAGACGCATGGAATACATTGCCACCAGATCTACAAGCAATTGTTAAAATTGCATGTCAAAGCTCAAATTTACAAATGACCTCAGAATATATGTGGGGCAATGCTGTTGCATTAGAGCAGTTAAAATCTGATCAAAATATAAAATTAAATCAAATACCACAGGATGTATTTGATCAACTCAAAGAACATGC
>JAYZHY010000063.1:0-3479 GCA_036166115.1 Pseudomonadota bacterium
GTCACATAAGATAACTAATTTTCCGCTATCATCTAGATTGCAACCAATTATATGTGCGGCAGTTTCTTTATTGAGGTTATTATTTATCAACAGGTGTAATTCCTCTATATCTTTAGCTCGTTGTACCACTTTATCTAGGTTATTATATGTTTTCGAATTTAAGATTTTTTTGAGCTTGTTGAATGACATATGTTTATGTAGATTTTTTAGTATTATTCAATTATTAGGATTCATTTTATAATATTCTTTGAAATTAATGTTATAAATCAGATGATTTTTTTCAAAATATGATGTTCTTTTTATTTACAGGAAGTTTACTGTGGCAAATTTTTTAACAAATTTATTTGGCAGTCGTAATCAACGAATTTTAAAACGTTTGTCAAAAAAAGTTGATGCAATAAATAAATTCGAGATTAGCATACAGGCATTGAATGATAATGAGCTACGTGCAAAGACAAAAGAATTTAGAAAAAGATTAAAAAACGATGAGACTCTCGATGATCTTCTAGTAGAAGCCTTTGCAGTAGTTAGAGAAGCCTCTCTGCGTACTTTGAATATGCGACCATTTGATGTTCAATTAATTGGCGGAATGGTTCTACATCAAGGTGATATTGCTGAAATGAGGACCGGGGAAGGCAAGACTTTGGTTGCAACTTTGCCCGCATATCTGAATGCTTTAGATCAAAATGGTGTTCATATTGTCACTGTTAATGAATATCTAGCAAAAAGAGATTCAGAGTGGATGCGACCTATATACGAATTTCTTGATCTAACTGTGGGAGTTACTACTAGCGGGCAAACTCACGATGAGAAAAAAGTGGCCTATCAAGCTGATATAACATATACAACCAACAATGAACTAGGATTCGATTATCTTCGGGATAATTTAGCTTTTTCACGGGAGGATAAAGTTCAAAGAGAGCTAAATTTTGCAATTGTAGATGAAGTGGATTCAATTCTAATTGATGAGGCACGAACACCCCTAATTATTTCTGGTCCAGTGGATGAGAATATAGATCTTTATCGAAAAATTAATAAATTAATACCCAAGTTAAATCCTGAAGAAGAAGATCAAGATGGAGATTATTCTAAAGACGAAAAATCAAAACAAATATATATAACCGAATCCGGCCATCAACATGTTGAAGAATTAATGATTAAATCTGGCCTTCTGCAGGAAAATGAAAGTTTGTATGATGCCGGCAATATTCGACTATTACATCATTTGAATGCTGCTATTAGGGCGCATGTGATGTTCAGTCGAGATGTGGATTATATTGTCAAAGATGGTGAGGTCGTAATTGTTGATGAGTTTACAGGACGAACTATGCCGGGCAGACGATGGTCTGATGGATTGCATCAGGCTGTTGAGGCTAAAGAAAATGTTTCAGTTAAACAAGAAAATCAAACAGTTGCATCGATAACCTTTCAAAACTATTTTCGTTTATATAGTAATTTATCTGGTATGACTGGTACTGCTGACACAGAGGCGTATGAGTTTCAATCTATATATGGACTAGAGGTAATAGTTATACCGACACATAAAACCATGATAAGGGACGATTATTCCGACTTAGTGTACCTCACAGAAGATGGAAAATTTGAAGCAATCATTAAAGATATTGTTGAATGCAGGGATAGAAATCAACCCACATTAGTGGGAACGACTTCAATTGAAACATCGGAGTTATTATCGAACAAACTGAAAAAGAAAAATATCAGGCATGAAGTCTTAAACGCAAAACAACATGAGAGGGAAGCAATCATAGTTCAACAAGCAGGTAGACCTGGTGCAATAACAATAGCAACGAATATGGCAGGTCGTGGCACAGATATAGTTCTTGGAGGTAATTTAGAAGCAGAGCTGGAATCAAAGGAAGGTAGTTCTGAGGAGATAAATGTTAAATGGAAAAAAAGACAGCAGCAAGTTATTGAAGCTGGTGGTCTCCATATAATAGGGACCGAGCGTCACGAATCAAGAAGAATTGATAATCAATTAAGAGGTAGATCTGGGCGCCAAGGTGATCCAGGTTCTAGCCGTTTTTATTTGTCAATGGAAGATAACTTGATGCGAATTTTTGGAGACCCAGATAGAACTAAGTCATTACTTTCTCGGGCTGGGATGCAGGAGGGAGAAGCAATTGAAAGCAAGCTTTTAAGCAGACAAATTGAGAAAGCCCAACGTAAGGTAGAATCCCATAATTTCGATATTCGGAAAAATTTACTTGAGTATGATGATGTTTCGAATGATCAAAGGAAAGTTGTTTATCATCAAAGAAATGAATTGATGAATGCAGATGATGTAAGTGAATCAATTAAAACTATCAGAGAAGAAGTGGTTGAAATAACTGTAGATAGATTTATTCAAGAAGATATTCATGAAGAAAACTGGGACCCTCAAGGCTTAATGAGTACCTTAGAGAAGGAATTTTTGTTGCCATTGAAAATTCCTCAATGGATAAAAGATGATCCAACACTAAATGCTGAGACGATCAGAAAGAGATGTATTGAAAAAATACAATCGGCCAGTGAAGAAAAGGAAGAAGCTGTTGGTTCTAATTTGATGCGTATGGTTGAAAAAGAAATTATGCTAAAACAACTTGATCTCCATTGGAAAGAACATCTAGCGGCAATGGATTATCTTCGTCAAGGAATAGGATTAAGAGGGTATGCGCAGAAAAATCCTAAACAAGAATACAAGCGGGAAGCCTTTATCATGTTTGGCGAGATGCTTGATCAAGTAAAACATGATACAATAAGTATGCTTTCTCGCATCAGGATTCAAAGTGAACAGGATATCGCTAGAATGGAGGAGCAAAGACGTGCTGAACAATCAATGGAATTCAATCATCCTGAAAACATTGATTCAATTAACTCTGACAAACAAGATTCTTTAGATAAGAAAGGTTCCTTACCATTTGTTCGCAAAGATAAGAAGATAGGAAGAAATGATCCTTGTCCTTGTAATTCTGGAAAGAAATTCAAACAATGTCACGGTCGCCTCAAGTAAGGTATTTTAATTTTGCAAAGAATTTCTGTAGTGGCTGGTATCCTTATAGATAAGAACAAACGCCTTTTATTGTCTCAGCGTCAAAATTTTAAAACATTTCCTCATCAATGGGAATTTCCAGGAGGAAAAGTTGTAGTTGGTGAATCACCAGAAATGGCATTAATTCGAGAATTAAAGGAAGAGTTAAACGTTGATGCAAAGCAATTAAAGTTCTTTCTTAAAATCGAGCATGATTATGATCAACTTAAAGTCCTTATAGATTTTTTTTTGGTAAATTCATGGAAAGGAAGGCTGATAGCGAATGAAGGTCAGGTTCTAGATTGGTTTAAACTGGACCAAGTTAGACAAGTTGACTTATTAGAAGCTGATATCCTAGTTATTCAAAAGTTAAGGAATATTATTTAGGGTGTATGGATCCCATTTTGATCTAGCATATTGAGATTTTGAATTGAATATCATCATGCGTTTG
>JAYZHY010000064.1:0-3192 GCA_036166115.1 Pseudomonadota bacterium
ACAAAGAAATGAGTGTTATTGCATGACTGAATTTAGCGCAACAGATAATCATTATATGGCTATTGCTCTAAAGTTAGCCAAGCGGGGTAAGTATTCGGCGCACCCGAATCCACGTGTAGGTTGTGTCATTGTGCAGAACGATCAAATCGTTGGTCAAGGGTGGCACCAGATAACCGGTGGAGCGCATGCAGAGGTTATGGCGCTAAAAGAAGCCGGAGATAATGCTCGTAATGCAACCGCATATGTAACGCTTGAGCCTTGCGCACATCAAGGTAAAACTGGACCTTGTTGTGATGCGTTGGTAGCGGCCGATTTGTCAAGAGTGGTGATTGCTGTTGAGGATCCATTTTCTGAGGTTTCCGGGCAGGGCAAATCTAAAATAGAGGCCGCAGGAATAAATGTTTCAGTTGGTTTACTTGAGTCAGGCGCCAAATCTTTGAACAGTGGATATTTTTCTCGTATAGAAAGAAACAGACCTTTTGTTCGATTGAAAGTGGCCACCAGTATTGATGGCGCTACAGCAATGAGTAATGGCGAAAGTAAATGGATTACCGGTGAATCCGCTCGGCAGGATGTCCAAAAATTAAGAGCCTCTTCAGGGGGGGTAATGACCGGGATTGGGACCGTGATTTCTGATAACCCTAGGTTGACTGTGCGCGATGAATCGATCACCACCAGACAACCGATAAGAGTGCTGTTAGACAGTCAATTAAAAGCTTCACCAGAAGCGCATATATTTGAAGGATCTGCTAAAACTCTGGTGTTTTGTGTTAATGATAAACATAGAGAGAGGTACGAAAACAATCATGTAAAAGTGCATAAAATTGAAACTGAAGATAAAAGACCTGAGTTATCCATGATTTTCAAGATTTTAGCTAAGGAAGGTATTAATGATTTATTGGTCGAGGCCGGGCCTACCCTTTCTGGGAGTTTGATAGAGAATGATTTGATTGATGAACTTGTTATTTATCAGGCACCCCATATTATGGGTAGCAATACAAAATCAATGTTTTTGACACCAAAATGGGAGTCATTGCAAGATAGATTGAGTTTAGATATTCAAGATATAAGAAAAATTGGTGCAGATTATAGAATCACTGCAAGACCAATTAATCGATAGAGGCTAATATGTTTACTGGCATAATAAAATCAATTGGCACAGTTAAAAAGATCCACTCTCAAGGTGGAGATTCTAGGATTGCATTTCATGCAGAGGGTATTGAATGGGATAATTTTAAAGTCGGAGAAAGTATTGCTGTAAATGGAGTTTGTTTGACCGCAGTTGAGATACATAAAAATGGCTTTGATGCTGATGTTTCTATAGAAACGATGCGAGTGAGCACTTTCGCGTCATTGCAAAAAGATTCAAGGGTAAATATTGAACCTTCTTTGGCAATAGGAGAGAGAATGGGAGGGCATTTTGTAACCGGTCATGTTGATTGCGTTGGTCAGATACATGCCAACAAGACGCAAGCAAGATCAATGGGATTGGAGGTAGAGCTACCTGCTGAGTTTGCACGTTTTGTAGCGCCCAAAGGTTCAATTTGTATTGATGGTGTCAGTTTGACTGTGAACTCAATAACGGGTTCAATTTTTTGTGTAAATGTCATCCCGCATACAGCAAATGAAACAATTATTGGTGATTGCAAGATAGGTGACAAGGTGAATATAGAGTTAGATATAATGGCGCGATATACGGAACGTTTGCTTGATAGACCGAATGATGGCGTAATATCAGAGGAATTCCTTAAGGTAAATGGATATGAGCAGTAAAACAGTACAAAAATTAAAGAATACATTCTCTGATATCGAGGACATTATTGCAGACGTACGTAAAGGCAAGATGGTCATCATGGTTGATGACGAAGATCGAGAAAATGAAGGCGATTTAATTATGGCGGCTGAAAAAGTTCGGCCAGAAGACATTAACTATATGGCTCGTTATGGGAGAGGGTTAATTTGCTTAACCTTAACCCGTGAACGATGCGCTCAATTACGATTACCTTTAATGGTTGAGGAAACCGATCAGCATCATATGACGAATTTTACTGTCTCAATCGAAGCCACTAAAGGCATTACTACTGGTATTTCGGCTCACGACCGCGCGATAACTGTACAAACTGCTGTGGCCAAGAATGCAAGTCCTGATCAACTCAGTCAACCGGGTCATATTTTTCCAATTATGTCTCAACCAGGGGGAGTTCTTACTAGAGCGGGTCATACTGAGGCAGGTTGTGATTTAGCCAGATTGGCCGGTTTTGAACCGGCAGCAACCATTGTTGAGATTTTGAATGAAGATGGAAGCATGGCGCGTCGTGCTGATCTGGAAGGTTTTTCCAGAAAACACGATATCAAAATAGGAACTATCGCAGATTTAATACGTTATCGTTTAGAAAAAGAACGATATGTTGAGCGCATTGCAAAGAAACAAGTTAATACCGATTACGGTAATTTTACTTTGTATTGCTACGATGATCAGGTTAATCAAGCGGTTCATGTTGCTTTAGTTAAGGGGGAATTAAAAGCCAATGATGAACCACTGGTGCGTGTTCATATTCAAGATACTCTAGGAGATGTTCTTGGCGTTCAGGCGTCAGCACTTGGTTGGCCTATTAATGATGCCATTAAACGCATTGCTCAAGAAGAAACTGGTATTGTGGTTATCTTAAGAGAGCAAGAATCATCCCGTAACTTAATGGAATCTGTTGAAGGTTTGTCCAAAAAAATCGATCAATTAAAAGATAAACGTGTCACAGATGACAGTCTAAGAACATATGGAATTGGTGCCCAAATACTTCGAGATCTTGGGATCAAAAAAATGCGGGTTTTATCTGCGCCCAAGCAGATGTATGCTATATCAGGATTTGATTTGAAAGTTACTGAATACGTTGAGCAATAAATTATATTGATGGTGATGATGACATGGAAAATGTGAAAGTAACAGAAGGCGATTTACATCCAAGAGATGCTCGGTTTGCTATAGTAGCCTCTCGTTTCAATGAGTTTGTTGTTAACGCTCTATTAAAAGGCGCTTTAGCTTGTCTTGACCGCCATGGGGTAGATCAAAATGCCATTGAGGTGGTAAGAGTGCCTGGTGCTTATGAGATCCCTTTAGCTGCCAGTAAGATTGCACATACAAAACGTGTTGACGGGATAATTGCCTTGGGCGCAGTCATAAGAGGAGAAACGGCT
>JAYZHY010000065.1:0-3811 GCA_036166115.1 Pseudomonadota bacterium
TTTCATCTTCTGTATACCCAGAAAGCCTAATCACTTCCATTCTATCTAGAAGTGGGCTTGGTATATCTAGAGTATTTGCAGTACAAATAAACATAACATTTGAAAGATCATAATCTACTTCCAAGTAATGGTCTGCGAAAGTTGAATTTTGCTCTGGATCAAGCACTTCTAGTAGGGCTGATGAGGGATCACCTCGAAAATCCATCGCCATCTTATCTATTTCATCCAATAAAAACAAAGGATTATGAGTTTTAACTTTTGACAAATTTTGAATTATTTTACCAGGCATTGAGCCAATGTATGTCCTTCGATGACCTCTTATTTCAGCTTCGTCACGAACACCTCCTAATGACATTCTGGTAAATTTTCGATTTGTTGCTCTCGCGATACTTTGACCTAATGATGTTTTCCCTACTCCAGGAGGTCCAACCAAACATAGTATTGGTCCTTTCGGTTTTTTAACGCGCTTCTGAACTGCTAGATATTCAAGGATACGTTCTTTAACTTTCTTAAGCCCATAATGATCCTCATTGAGGATATTCTCAGCTTTATCTAGATTGCTTGATATCTTATTGATTTTCTTCCAAGGTACTTTAATTAACCAATCTAGATAGTTCCTAGAAACAGTAGCCTCTGCAGACATGGGTGGCATTAGCTTTAGTTTTGATAACTCCGAAAGTGCTTTTTCAGAAGCTTCTTTACTCATTCCTGTTTTCTTAATATCTTTTTCAATCTCGATTAATTCATTCTGAGGATTATCAGTACCCCCAAGCTCACTTTGTATCGCTTTCATTTGCTCATTGAGGTAGTATTCGCGCTGACTCTTTTCCATTTGCGATTTAACTTTACTTCTAACTTGTTTCTCCACCTCCAAAACATCAATCTCTCCTTGAATTACTTCTAAGAGATAATCAAATCTCACTTTAAGAGTTGGTATTTCCAGAATTTTTTGTTTTTCTGAAAGTTTTAGCGGGATGTGTGCCGCAATGGTATCACTGAGCTTAGCTTTATTTTCAATATTTGTAACCGTTGTTAATATTTCTGGAGGAATCTTTTTATTAAGTTTCAAGTATTGCTCGAACTGTGACAAGAGCGCTCTTGCTAAAATGTCTACTTCGCGGTTATTTTCATCTTCAATATTATTATTTTCGTATTCTACAAAAAAACACTCTTGGCATTTTATTTCCTTGATTTTAACTCTTTGGATCCCTTCTACCAATACCTTAACTGTTCCATCTGGTAATTTTAATAGTTGCAATATCCTAGATAGAGTCCCTACTGTATATAAATCATCTATACTTGGATCATCTAGTTCAGCTTGTTTTTGGGCTATTAAAATAATTTCTTTACTGGACTTCATAGCATGGTTTAAAGCAACAATTGACTTATCTCTTCCAACAAAGAGAGGGATAACCATACTTGGGAATACAACAACATCTCGAAGAGGCAGAGCCGCAAATTCAATAAAATCATTCACTTTTTTTTTGTTATTGAATTTTTGTAAGTTTTTTATTTTTTTATCGTCCAATGAACTTTTCCCTTATTTGATTGATCTCGTAAACGACTACATCTAACCAAAAATAGATATAAGTCCAAAAGAAAATATATCAAGGTATTTCTTGTATCTTATGACGAACCTGTTCTTCTTATTGGCTCTTCATTATTTTTTTTATGTTCATTTTCATGAATGATATATGGCTTACTTTCACCCGCTATAACTGATGAATCTAATACAACTTTCTTTGCAGTTTTGTTGGAAGGTAAATCAAACATTGTATCTAGTAAAATATCTTCCAAAATGGTACGCAACCCTCTTGCGCCGGTTTTACGCTTAATTGCTCGTCTGGCAATCTCTTTAATAGCATCCTGGCGAAAATCCAGATCAACACCTTCCATATCAAATAACTTTTTATATTGCTTAGTCAGGGCATTCTTTGGCTCAAGAAGGATCCTAACCAACGCATCTTCATCAAGTTCATTTAGAGTCGCAAAGACTGGTAAACGACCAACAAACTCGGGAATTAACCCAAAATTAATTAAATCTTCTGGCTCCGTATTTACTAGTGTATTGCCTATACTTTCTTGCTGATCCTTTGAACTAACCTCAGCAACAAATCCAATTCCAGTCTTTGACGATCTGTTTAAAATGATTTTCTCCAATCCAGCAAATGCTCCACCACATATAAATAAAATATTACTTGTATCTACCTGTAGAAACTCTTGTTGAGGATGCTTCCTTCCGCCTTGAGGAGGAACCGATGCTATTGTACCTTCAATTAATTTTAACAGTGCTTGCTGGACACCTTCTCCTGATACATCTCTAGTAATAGAAGGATTATCGGATTTACGTGAAATCTTATCAATTTCGTCTATATAAACAATTCCTGTTTGAGCTCGATCAACATCATAATCACACTTTGCAAGTAATTTTTGAATTATGTTTTCGACATCTTCTCCAACATAGCCAGCTTCGGTAAGAGTAGTGGCATCAGCTATTGTAAAGGGCACATTAAGTAACCTGGCAAGAGTTTCCGCTAAAAGAGTCTTTCCGCAGCCCGTCGGACCCACCAAAAGTATATTACTTTTTGCCAGTTCTACTTGATTCTTATCTTTCGCTTCCTTTGCGTTATCACTTAAACGCTTATAGTGATTATAAACCGCAACAGAAAGAACTTTTTTGGCCTCTTTTTGACCGATAACATAATCATCTAGAATTTCTTTTATCTCAATTGGTTTTGGTAAATGAATTTCATCAATTTCATTAACATCTTCCAATTCTTCTTGGATAATATCATTACATAGATCAACGCATTCATCACAAATAAATACTGAAGGACCAGCAATCAATTTTCGAACTTCATTCTGACTTTTGCCGCAAAAAGAACAATACAATAACTTATTATCATCTTTGTTATTTAATGTGTCATCACTCATAAAAGTGGCCTCTAGTGTATTAATTTCATTAAGTTACGTTAACTATTTAAAACAATATATAGGAAATAGAAACTCATTACTATAAAAAACCAACCGAATAGTTAGCAAGGTACTTGAGTATCAGTCTAGTTCTTTTCTTTTGGTTAAGACGGTATCAACTAAACCGTATTTTACAGCATCATCTGAGCTCATGAAATTATCTCGTTCTAGATCTTTTTCAATCTTTTTAATCTTTTGACCAGTATGTGTGGACATGATTTTATTTAATCGATGCTTAAGTTCTAAAACTTCTTTAGCATGAATATCAATATCTGTTGCCTGACCTTGAAATCCTGCGCTAGGTTGATGAACCATTATTCTTGAATGAGGAAGAGCAAATCGCTTTCCCTTTTTTCCCCCACCTAACAATAGAGCGCCCATGCTAGCAGCTTGGCCTACACATATGGTAGATACATCGCAATTGATAAATTGCATAGTATCATATATCGATAATCCCGCCGAAACCGATCCGCCAGGTGAATTAATATAAACATGAATATCCTTATCTGGATTTTCAGATTCTAAATAAAGAAGTTGTGCTACTACAATGTTTGCCATGTAGTCTTCTACTGTACCAACCAGAAATACTACTCGCTCCTTTAAAAGACGAGAATATATATCGTATGCTCGCTCACCCCTTGAATTTTGTTCCACTACCATTGGTACAAGATTTAATGCTTTTGTTTTCATGTTTCCTTCCTAAATAGATTAATCTCTATATTACTTAAATTGTTTTTAGCTATTCATGTAGTCATTAAAGCTAACTTTATTTACTTTTTCTTTACCTTTCTCAGCGAGTAAATCAATCGCTTGCTCCTCAAGAACTATTGTTTGTATT
>JAYZHY010000066.1:0-3253 GCA_036166115.1 Pseudomonadota bacterium
TTTTCTTTGTCACCTGCAAGATTGATGCATCGCTCCAAAATGCCTAATGTTATTGCACCTGCTTGGAAACCATCCGGGCATCGCCAAACAATATAAACAAGATGTGTTTGGGGGTAGCGTATAATTATCAAGGGCAAGATCATCGCGTCTATTTTCTGGACCCACAAGCACAATTACCAGTAAAGAAGAAATCGGGAAAAGAAGCTCTAGTGATATGGGGTCGACGAAAATATGAAGAAAGTAATTTACCGCTAGGCGGTCGCGCTTTATTAACTGATATTCATGCAGGGTATTGGAATCAATGGCATCCGAAAGCTGTGAAAATTTATGCCGATGGTTTCGTTGAGCAAGACATTGAAGGACAAACAGGTTGGTTTGATATTACTAAAGGGAAGTGGATTCAAGCATTATTGGCTCAGAGCGGGGCTGAATTGCGTCTTTATATAGTGACAATAACTCCGATAATACGGGATATGGCTTACGAGAGATGGCCGAGGGTGCTTGGCGGCTAATTTTACAATTATATTAAATCAGAATAATATTATCTTATCGTTTAGTCAGGGGAAATTTATGATAAATCCACGTGCTTTAGCCCTTTCTTTAGGGGTATTTGTCGGCGGTGCATTAGTCGTTTTAGGTTGGATTGCTTCATTCGGGTGGCTGGAAAATATGGTCAATACCATTGGTACAGTTTATTTAGGTTACCAACCAGGATTTACCGGAGGTTTAATTGGCGGCCTCTGGGGTCTAATTGATTGGGCTATAGGCGGTTACATTTTTGCTTTACTGTACAATTGGTTCTCGCAAAAACCGTAAGTTTTTTGAATCAAAGTTTTTCTGGGTAGGGCAGTTAGCTTTGATGCTGAATGTAATTTTCGATACCCATCTTGTCGATAAGATTCAGTTGTGTTTCCAGCCAATCAATATGCTCTTCTTCCGATTTAAGTATTGAGTCAAACAATTCACGACTAACATAATCTTTTGTTTTTTCAGAATAAGCAATTGCTTCTTGAAGGTCTGATGTTGCTTCCATCTCAAGATCAAGATCGCACTGCAACATTTCATGGGTGTGTTCGCCAATTCTTAATTTACCCAGTGTTTGTAAGTTAGGTAGCCCCTCAAGAAAGAGAATTCGCTCAATAAGTTGGTCAGCGTGTTTCATTTCATCAAGTGATTCTTCATATTCTTTTTCGGCAAGTTGTTTTATGCCCCAATCTTTATACATCCTAGAATGTAAGAAATATTGATTAATGGCTGTCAGTTCATTTTTCAATGCTTGATTCAAATGGTCTATAACTTTTTTATCACCTTTCATTATTTCACCTTTAGTAAAGTAATTATTTGTTAAATGATAAAAGGAAAAAAATACTTAGCAAGTGAGAAATGATTCTCATATACGAATGATTATTATTAAAGGAATGTACCTATAATCATTACGTTATGGAGTTTATTTAAAGGATGGATAGAGATTCTTAATTAAGCCACGGATGCCACGCAAGCATTGGGTTTTACTTCTTTTTTCGAATTTTCTTTAAGAATGGATTCAGTCATTTTAATACAACTTCCGCAAGATGATGCGAGACCAAATTTTTTTCTAAGTTTACACACTGAATTGGCTCCATTATCGACGGCTGCGCGAATTTGTGTGTCTGTTATTGCTTTGCAAATACAAATGTACATTGTTTTTTTTCTAACATTACTAGTCTAGGCTATATTTAAATCGTAATGAGAATGATTGTCAATATTATTTGGGATTATTTGGAATGAAGATAAGAGGCACCGAGGTTTGTATCTACAGAGAAGATTTATTAATTTCATTTATCTCGAGTCACTTTGAGGGGTTTGACACCGAGATTATGAATTTATGTTAACTGAAATCCACTATTATTTCGTTAACTGTCAAACCTCGGTGCCATAACCCTATCGCTCACTACTTTATAGCTGTATGTTTATGCCAACTGATACTTGACGTTCCATCCCAGGTCTTAACCCAGCAGGTCTTCGTGCTGCGACATATGTGTTATCAAGCAAATTATCGATTTTTAAATAAGCATTAACCGAGTCACTAACTTTGTAATTAGCAATGGCATCTATAACCCAACGCGCATCAATTAGTTGATTTGCAGGTATTCCATCTTGACCTGCTACTCCACGTACTTCGCTTGCGTAATTTGCTGAGAGGTTGGCACTCATTGTTTCACCAATTAAACCAATTGATGCGCGCATTTGGTTCTTTGGAGTATAAGGCAGTCGATCACCTTTAATTACAGCAGTTCCCCAGCCATCAAAGCCGCTCTCAAAGCTTGTCTCAAATTCAGCTTTTGAGGTCAATGTATACTGGAAGCTCAACGGAACCTCAATGCCATTACCAGTCATGATTGAGCGAGCGCCACTTATTTCTAGGCCTTGAACTTTAACAGCGCCACCATCATATTGATCGCCAATACTTCCTGTTCCGCCAGTAGATGCTGTGACTGTGCCAACGATATTGTCATAATCAACAGCAAAAGCAATTACTTCAAGCATTGAATTATTGACCATTGCTCTGGCTCCGAACTCAAAGTTAATGCTTTCCTCGGCTTTGGCTTTTGAACCTGCTCCAGGCGGTTGATAACCCTGATGAATGCCAGCAATAAGGCGAAGATCGTCATTCATTTTATAAACAATACCCATGCCTGCAACAGTAGCTTCTTCTGTTCTGGGCTTGGTTTTTGTGGGGCCTTCGGCTCTATCTGGATCAGAAGTAGAGTAGTCATAACGAACATTATCAATGTCTTCAAAGCGAACACCAGGCGTAAAGGTAAAATCACCCATGCCAATTTTTGCATTCATGAAGTAAGAATTCACTTCGCTTTTACTAAAACGATTTGTCTTTGAGCTCGGTGCCGCAAGAGTAGTATTAACCAATTCCATATTTTCCATGCGGAATTTGTCTTCTCTTTGTTTTCGATCTTCGTAATCTGAATGCACTCTAAAGCCTACATTGACAGTAGCACTCATATCTCCATTAAGATCAAGATCATAGGACACCTTACCTTGTATACCTTTAGAATTGTAAAATCTGTTGTTATGCCTCAATACAACTGCATCATCAGGGCTGTTTGTTATTCCTGTCAGGTAACCGTACGCAGTAGCATTAGTAATTGGGTCATCAGTGATGGCACCCTGAATTTTTCCGCCAATTTTTTGCAGTTTAAACCAGTCACGATGGAAATCATTGTCGTAGATAGTAACTTCACCCCTCCAGTTTTTA
>JAYZHY010000067.1:0-2545 GCA_036166115.1 Pseudomonadota bacterium
AAAGGACGCAATTGAGTTTACTTCTGAAGGATTTTCCGGCTTGGAAAACCTCCATCTTCCTTCCGGATATGCAAGGAAATGATCGCGTCTGGAAATTGGGACTCAGCGAGTTTCTTTAAACCAGAGAGAATTGACCCGTTGTATTGATATTCGACAATTATTTAAAACCGAAAATTCGACTCTTGACAAAATAATCTATAAGTTAGAGGGGTAAAGTAAATACTTAACTCGCATGCCCTCTACTTATTTAAAATCAATAGGCAACAGAAGGTAGCCAAGTTACAAGTGTGGGAAAAAGTATTACCAGTGTAAGGCCTATTAATTGGAGGATTATGAAAGGAGCTACACCTTTGTAGATATCAACCATCTTGATCTCAGGAGGACAGACTCCCTTTAGATAAAACAGTGCAAAGCCAACTGGCGGTGTGAGAAAGGATGTTTGCAATGCAACAGCCACAAGCAATGTGAACCAGATAAGATCCGGTTCATCCATTGCTCCGAAACCTTCAATTTCGAAACCCAGTCCATCTACTATTGGAGATAGCAGTGGAAGTATGATTAGCGTGATTTCAATCCAGTCAAGCAGGAAACCAAGCAGGAAAACTATGATAAGAATGAATATCAGAATGCCATATTTGTCAAAAGGTAGGCCGGTAATCGCACGCTCAACCAGTTCGTCTCCACCAAGTTCACGAAGTACTAAAGCAAAGCAGGTAGCACCAAGAAAGATTGCAAATATGTAGGCTGTTGTTTTGAAAGCAGCATATGTAACTTCCTTCAATACGCTGAAATTTAATTTTTTGTTGTATGCAGCTAAGAGGATTGCGCCAAAAGCTCCAACTCCACTGGCTTCTGTTGGAGTGGTGATTCCGGCGAAGATAGAACCGAGTACAGCCAAGATCAGGAACACTGGAGGTAGAATGGATTTAAACACATCCAAGATCATTGACCAATTAAATTCCTGCAAGTCAGATGAAAGAGGGGCAGTTTTTGGCCACAAATTCGATCGGAGGAGGATGTAGCTAATATAAAGTGTTCCCAGTATCAATCCGGGAAACACTGCTCCCATAAAAAGGTCACCCACGGAAAGGGCCAACTGGTCAGCCATGATCACCAACATTATGCTTGGTGGGATTAGAATACCAAGGGTTCCTGAACCGCAAACGGTTCCAGCTGCCAGTGAACGGTCATAACCTTGACCAAGCATAGCTGGGAGTGAAAGCAAGCTCAACAACACAACTGATGCCCCTATTATTCCTGTAGAAGCAGCGAGAATAATGCCAATCAATGTTACCGTTATAGCAAGGCCCCCACGGACTTTACCGAACAAGTTTTGCATCGAAAACATCATCCTTTCGGCAATGCCCGACTTATCCAACATCAGTCCCATGAAAATAAACATTGGTAAAGCAACTAGAACCCAATTATCCATGATCTTATAGATTCTGTTGACCACCATGCCTAGAGTCATGTAATCAAGACCGGTCATTGTATCCAGATAAATGTCACTGTAGTAGCCGACACCCGCGAAAACAACTCCAACACCTCCAAGGACCCAAGCAATGGGGAAACCAGTAAATAACAACATTGCAAAGGTAGCAAACATTGCTACAACTAGATAATCGTTTATTTCCATCTTAGTTAACTCCCTTTGGATTTTCAGCTGAAGACCCACTTTCGTCAATAAGAAAAATCACATCACGCAAAAACCTGGAAATGGTAGCTAGTGTGAGCATGAAAAAACTTATTGGAATTACTGACTTGATAGCCCAACGCCACGGTAGTCCAAGCGGTGCATCAGAATGTTCATTGATTCGCCAGGCATCTGCAACAAAATCAAGGCTGTGAATGAAAACAATGTATATGAAAGGTACTAACAAAAATAGTATGCCAAATATTTCCCATTTTCGAACAGTTTTCTCACTTAATTTCTCGGCAATAATATCTACACGAATATGAGAATCGGTTGATTGTGCGTATGAAAGACCCATCATCACAGTCAACGCATAAAGATGCCATTGCAGTTCTTCCAGCTTTGGGCCTCCTAGGTCCTGAAACAGCCATCCCATTTCAATGCCGAGATCCTGTTGCATATAACTTCCTCCATAACGCAGGATAACATTGAGGATAATCGCAGCAATAAGAAGGATATTAAACCAGGCAATAAATTGACCTACTGAAATTACAAAACGATCGAGAGAATCAATTAAAACACTGTGAATTGATTCTGTCTTAACCTCCAACTCACGCTTATTTCCATTACCCAACCCTTTTCCAAATTCATTATATTGATTTGTGTTATCAGTCATAATGTAACTGGCTATTTGTACTGTTTCTGTAAGATAACAAATTATATTGATTTAAGGAATTCTTTCAAATAAGAAAAAAGGCGCACTACCTTTGTTAAAGTCGTGCGCCCAATTAACGAAAAATTAAACCCTGAATTACTTCAGGATTTATGCACTTTTAATAACTAGTTTTTCTTCAGCGTTCAGCTCGAGGAAGAAAAGCATGAGCTTCCCAAACATCGTAACTTTCACGGAAT
>JAYZHY010000068.1:0-3681 GCA_036166115.1 Pseudomonadota bacterium
AAAATAATGTGTGAGCCTTTTGCTTTAGTAAATTACTATGGTTTTATGTAAAGTAAGTTAATATTAATGTAATTTTAAGTCAAAAGTATAACTCAAATTAAATGAATACTTTTTAAAATTGTCCCCATGGCAAGTTATATTCAAGAAAAAGTTATCCCCGATGATTTGGCGGGTCATCGTTTGGATCAAGCTTTAGCGAAGATCTTTCCTGAGTTTTCACGCAGCCGATTAAAAAACTGGATTCTTGATGGGTCAATATTAGTCAAAGGTGAATCCTGGAAACCTCGTGATTTGGTTAACGGTGGTGAGAGCGTCTCAATACAAGTAAAACATCATGATAAGTTAATAAATGAACCTGAAAGGATTGATTTTAAGGTCGAATACGAGGATAAGGAAATTGCAGTAATTAACAAGCCATCAAATTTGGTCGTTCATCCGGGTGCCGGTAATCCTAAAGGAACTTTAATGAATGGTTTATTGCATCAATGGCCAGAATTAAGTCAGTTACCGAGAGCTGGCATTGTTCATCGATTAGATAAAGATACCAGCGGTCTAATGGTGATTGCAAAGAATTTGAATGCACATAATTCACTAGTAAAACAGTTATCTGCCAGAGAAGTTTGCAGAGAGTATAATGCGATATGTAATGGTGTGTTAACAGGTGGGGGAACAATTAATAAGCCAATTAGAAGACATCCAATACATCGCGTAAAAATGATTGCAAGGGATGATGGCAAAGAGGCAATTACTCATTATAAGGTTTTACAAAGATTTAGGGCGCATACTCACATAAAGGTTAAATTGGAAACAGGAAGAATGCATCAGATTCGTGTTCATTTTTCCTCTCGACGCCATGCTTTAGTTGGCGATCCGGTTTATGGAAGAATGATAATTCCTGCGTCATGCAGTAAAGCACTAGAAGATCAGATAAGAATTTTCAAGAGACAAGCTTTGTGTGCATCAAAACTGGAATTAATTCATCCTTCTTCAGGGAAAAAGCTTAGTGTTGAGGTGGATCTTCCTTCAGACTATAACGATCTCTTGAATGCCATGGAAAAAGATCTAAGTTATAAGAATGCATAATATTAATATCATCAAAGCAACGTGGCCGAATTTAGAAGGTATTTTTGCAGGCACTACAGTTAGATCTAAAGGTTTTAGTGAAGGCGTGTATTCAAGATTTAATCTTGCTGATCATGTCGATGATGATATTTCTTGTGTACAAGAAAATCGTCGTCTATTAAAAGACACATTAAAATTACCTTCTGAACCATGCTGGCTTAAACAAAAACATGAGGCCAATGTTTTAGTCGAACCAGATAATAATGAAATATTGATAGGGGATGCGAGTATTACTAGATTACCCGGAAAAATCAGTGTTGTATTGACTGCGGATTGCTTACCTATTTTACTTGCAAATAAATCTCAGAATATTGTTGGTTCGATTCATGCTGGATGGAGAGGTATGGTGGCAGGTGTGATTGAAAATACCATTTCAGCGATGCAGTCTAATGTTGAAGATATTATGGTTTGGTTAGGTCCCGCTATATCTCAATCTGCATTTGAGGTTGGGGATGAGGTGAGAGATATTTTTCTAAATATGCACCTTCAAAACGAAGATTGCTTTAAAATGAACGATAATAAACGCTGGCAAGCTGATATCTACCAGTTAGCGAGAATTAAGTTCGAATTATTAGGGATTGAGAATATATTTGGTGGTTCTTATTGCACATATAGAGATTCGGACTTGTTTTATTCTTATAGAAGGGAAATTAAATGCGGCAGAATGGCAAGTATGATTTACATAAAATAGCGAGTATCATGCAAGAAGACTTAAAAACCTTCAGCTTTCATATGGGCAATTTTTGATTGCGGAGATATCATGCCGATATACGAATATGAATGTAAGAATTGCGATCACTCTTTTGATGAATTGCAAAAGATGAATGATGCTTCATTAGTTGATTGTCCCAGTTGCGGAGAGTCAGCATTGGCTCGGTTGCTTTCTGCTCCAAGTTTTCGTTTAAAGGGTGGCGGTTGGTATGAAACTGATTTTAAGAAGGACAATCAGCGGAATGTCGCAAAAAATGACAACGAAAGTAATAAGAAAAAAACAGACAACAAGAAAGAAACTAATGTCAAAAAAGAAAACAACAAGGCATCATCAACTAAACCAAAGAAAAAAGAAACTAAGAAAATAAAATGAAGAATCTACGAAAATATCTCATTACTGGTTTATTGGTATGGCTGCCGATAGTGGTAACTGTATTGTTGTTCCGTTTTTTGATTACGTTAATGGATCAAACATTAATTCTTTTACCCTCTCCAATTAGACCGGAATCACTAATTGGCTTCACATTACCTGGATTGGGGTTGATTCTAACTGTATTAGTTTTATTGATTACGGGTATTTTTGCCGCCAATATTGTTGGTCGCTCAATGGTGAATTTTGGCGAGACAATTTTTAAAAGGATTCCAGTAGTAAGATCAGTTTATACAGCATCAAAGAATTTTGCGGAAATTGTATTCTCAGACACGGGCCAATCATTTAAAAAAGTTCTATTAATTCAGTATCCACGCAAAGGTGTTTATAGTTTGGCTTTTCAGACTTCCACCTCTCTGGGTGAAGTGCAAAAGAAAACTGGATCGGATGTAGTGTGTACTTTTGTTCCAACCACACCAAATCCAACTTCTGGATTTATTATTATTGTGCCAAAAGAAGATGTGATTGAGTTGGATATGGAAGTTGATGAAGCATTTAAGATGATTGTATCGCTCGGAGTAGTCGTACCTACCTGGAAAAAAGGAGATCTTAATGAACTTCCAACAAAGAACCCAAATAAATAAATACAGCAATAGATGAGCATTTTGTTAAATAAGAGGTAGATATGACGAGAGTCTTGCAGATAAAGTGTTTAGCCCGTAATATTTCGCTTTTTTTATCAAATGAAGAATATTATGCGTAGTCATTATTGCGGAGAAGTAGATAGCTTGCTTGAAGGGAAAGAAGTGTCTGTTAATGGATGGGTTCATCGCAGGCGCGATCATGGCGGTGTTATATTTGTTGATTTAAGAGATCGCGAGGGGTTGGTGCAGGTTGTTTTTGATCCGGATGATAAAACGATTTTCTCTGAAGCTGAACGTATTCGCGGTGAATTTGTTTTGGCGGTCAAAGGAAAAGTTCGATTAAGGCCGGAAGGGACCATGAACCCAAATATGAAAACCGGCGAGATAGAGATTTTAGCTACTGATCTTGTCACATTGAATGATTCACTAACACCTCCTTTTCATCATGATGAAAAAACAAATGAAGAACTGAGATTGAAATATCGATATCTTGATCTGCGTCGTGAAAATATGCTTTCTAATTTACGCCTTCGTCATGCGGTTACTAAAGCATTGAGATTATTTTTGGATGAGCATGGATTTATAGATGTTGAGACTCCAATGTTAACGAGAGCCACTCCTGAGGGTGCACGTGATTATATTGTCCCCAGTAGAACAAATGCTGGAAAATTCTTTGCTTTGCCTCAATCACCACAAATTTTTAAGCAATTATTAATGATGTCTGGGTTTGATCGTTATTATCAAATAGTGCGCTGTTTCCGTGATGAAGATTTGAGGGCTGATCGTCAACCTGAGTTTACTCAATTGGATATAGAGATGAGCTTTGTTGATCAG
>JAYZHY010000069.1:0-10371 GCA_036166115.1 Pseudomonadota bacterium
TTAAAGCTTCAAAAAAACTTGAGCTCAACTTAAAAGAGCTAGATGTAATCCTAATGAGAAAAGATCCACCATTCGACATGGAATTTATTTATACAACATACATATTAGATAAAGCAGAACAACAAGGCGTCTTAGTAGTCAATAAACCCAGCGCGCTAAGAGATATGAATGAGAAAGTCTATACATCATGGTTTCCAGAATGCACGCCCCCAACATTAATCACTCGATCAATAAAGGAAATGAAATCGTTCCTTAAAAAGTACAAGAAATTGGTCATAAAACCATTAGATGGAATGGGAGGACAATCCATATTTGTATTAAATGAATCCGACAAAAATACCAATGTAATTCTAGAAACCCTGACAGATTATGGAACACGCTATGCAATGTCACAATTATATATCCCTGAAATAACAAAAGGTGATAAACGAATTCTTTTGATTGATGGCAAACCAATACCCCATGCATTAGCAAGAATACCCCCCGAAGATGACAATCGAGGTAATCTTGTAATGGGCGCCAAAGGAGAAGGCAGAGATTTAACAGAAAGAGATGAAATGATTTGCGAGTCAATCGGAGAAACACTAAGAAATAAAGGAGTTTTGTTTTGTGGTATCGATGTAATTGGTGATTATTTAACAGAAATTAATTCAACGAGCCCCACAGGCATAAAAGAACTAGACCGCATTTTTGATATCAATATTGCCGGCGTTTTATTTGATGCTATAGAAAAAAAATTAAACACTAATTAAATATGAGCACACATCATAATGTGATTATCGCTTTCGATTTTGGCCAACGAAGAATTGGATGCGCTGTGGGTCAAGATATGACTGAAACAGCTAATCCACTTGGTACAGCGAAAAATTCGAATAGTGGTCCTGATTGGCATCGAATAGGAGAATGGATTAAGGAATGGAAACCATCGACATTAGTCGTCGGAATGCCAAATCATGCCGATGGCTCTAAATCAACTATTGCTTATGATATTGAAGCTTTTATTAGGGTATTGAGTGATTTTGATATACCGATTGAAACCATAGATGAAAGCGAAACTTCAATCGAAGCTAAAGAAATTCTTAAGAAGGAACGTCAAATGGGCATAAAAAAGAAAATAAAGAAAGAAATGATAGATGCCCAAGCCGCAACATTAATTGCAGAAAGATGGCTTAACAAAAATAGTTAAATTAAAATCATAAACAAAGTAGAATAAGCACCGAGTACTCATAATCAGGTATAAGGAATGCATACTGATTCGAAGAATGAATCGCAATTACAACTTTCCCCAGACGGAAAACTTCGACATTTGCTGACACTAAAAGATCTGGGAAAAGATATTATTCAAGATATCCTCCAACAAGCGGAGAAATTTTCACAATCAAAATCAATATCCGATAATCAGAAAAAAATCACCCAAGACTGTACTATTGCCAATCTATTTTTTGAGCCAAGCACTCGAACTCGAGGTTCATTCGAAATGGCTTCAAAATACCTTCACAGTAATACCATTAATATTGATATAAGAAATTCATCCGAAAAGAAAGGTGAAACCCTTCTTGATACCGCAAAAACGATAAAATCACTGGGGGTCAATGCTTTGGTGATAAGGCACAGTAATATTGGTGTTCACAAAAGAATCACTGAGGAAATTGGCAACGAATGCATCATCATCAATGCTGGCGAAGGGCATGTATCTCACCCTACACAAGGATTGCTTGATTTGCTTACAATAAATCAAGCAAAAGGAAAGCTTGAGGGTTTAATCATAGCCATTGTTGGCGATATATCGCATTCAAGAGTGGCTCAATCTACTGCGCAAGGACTGACCACAATGGGTGCACAGGAGATCAGGCTGGTATCACCAAAAGAATTCACCCCAACAGAAAAACTTACATCCATATCCACGTATTTTAACGACCTGAATGAAGGAATAGAAAATGCTGATGTAATAATGGCTCTTAGAATTCAACACGAGAGAATAAAAGATACAGAAAATACACAAAATCTTAATGATTATTTTAAAAACTATGGCATTACTCATGAAAGAATAAAATTGGCTGCGCCGGATGCGATTATAATGCATCCAGGCCCAATGAATCGTGATGTTGAAATCGAGTCATCCTTAGCCGACAGTCATCAATCAGTTATTTTAAAACAAGTTGCTAACGGCGTTGCTGTTCGAATGGCTGTGCTTCTTGAGTTACTTAATAACCAGAAAAACACATGAAAAACGCTCAGCATGAACATCGAGATAAAATCTTTATTGAAGACTCGAAGATTGAATCCATAACAACTTTCCCAAACAATCAATTTATAATGAGATTGCATTCACCAAAATGTGCAAATGCGGCTTTGCCTGGAAGTTTTGTTCATATCCAATGTGACCAAGATATCCTGATGCGAAGACCCCTATCAATAATGAGAGCAAACGCAAAACATGGATGGGTTGAGATTCTTTTTAAGATAGTTGGCAATGGATTAGATGCATTAAGCAAAAGGAAGGTTGGTGACCTCGTCAGCTCAATAGGACCTATTGGTAATGGATTTATACCTTCAAAAAAGAGACCGGAAACACTCCTTATTGGTGGTGGAGTTGGCATTCCTCCAATAATATTTCTTGCCGAAACACTCAAAGGAAACGAAAAATGGAACCCTTTCGTCATAATGGGATCGGAAATCCCCTTCCCTTTCGAAGTCACAAAGAGAAAGAAAAATGTATCTTGGTTAGAAAAAGAAATAAATGGAACAATGCCACTATTCGAAGAGTGGGAAATACCTGGAATGCTTTGCAGTCTGAATAATATTAACGGCTCTTACAGAGGTTATGTAACAGATGCCGCCGATCAATACCTTGATTCAATCAGTCAAAATCAACTTAATAGAATTGAAATTTTCTCATGTGGTCCAACAAAAATGCTTGAAGCAGTCGCTCTACTGGCAAGAAAATATAAGCTCCCTTGTCAAGTCTCATTGGAAGAATATATGGCGTGCGCTGTTGGAGGTTGTGCCGGTTGTACCATACCCATTAAAACAAAAGACGGTATCTCTATGCAAAGAGTTTGTGTGGATGGGCCGGTTTTTGAAGCAACACATGTATTCTAAAGATACGGAAATTTTAATAAACTTTAATCTTATTATCTCTAAAAAATCACTATGAGTATGATTGAAAAAAACTATTCTCACATTAAACATTCTATTAAAGATGCTGCCGATGAATATCATAGAGATACTAATGATATTTTGTTACTAGCTGTAAGCAAAAAACAGTCAGTGAAATCAATAATCGAGGCGCATGCTTTAGGGCAAAATGATTTTGGTGAAAACTTTGTTCAAGAAGGTATAGAAAAAATTAATGCATTGAAGAGCGATAAGATTTGCTGGCATTTTATTGGGCATTTACAGAGCAACAAAACTCGAAAAATTAGTGAAAATTTTAGCTGGGTACACACTGTCGATAGATTGAAGATTGCTGAAAGATTAAGCGCCCAAAGACCAAATTACGCTAAAGATCTGAACGTATGCGTGCAAATAAATATAGATCAAGAAGACAACAAATCGGGTGCAAAATTAGAAAAGCTGTCGGTGCTATGCCAAGCAATCAGTGATCTTCCTAAATTAAGACTTAGAGGTTTGATGTGTATCCCAAAAATACATAATGAGCATGAAATACAAAGACGGTCTTTCGCAAAACTTAAAGATCAGCTTGAATCACTTAATAAGAGTAACCTTAACCTGGATACATTATCAATGGGCATGACTAATGATTTCAGAGCTGCCATACAAGAAGGATCAACAATTATTCGCATAGGAACTGCACTTTTTGGTCCTCGATGATATATATTAGAGTCTTACGGAGAATATTATGATTGATCATAAAATCGCATTCATAGGTGGCGGAAATATGGCAAAAGCCATAGCCGGAGGTTTATTGAGAGGTGGCATGCATGCGACTAATATATCCATATCTGAACCAAAAAGTGAGCAATGTGATTTGCTTAGAAAGGAGCTTTATGGAGTCTATGTAACAACTGAAAACCAGAAAGTAACCGAAGAAGCAGAAATTATCTTATTTGCAGTTAAGCCTCAAATACTAAAATCAGTATGCGAAGAGCTTAAAGAGAGTATCCAAAAAACAAAACCACTTATTATTTCTATTGCTGCAGGTCCCAATATAAATGATATAGATCAATGGCTGGGAAACAACATGAGTATTGTAAGGGTTATGCCCAATCAACCCGCAATGATCGATCAAGGAATTTCGGCAATGTTTGCAAACAATCTTACTAAACCTCAACATCGAATTTTAGCAGAACAGATAATGTCTGCCGTAGGTAAGGCTATATGGCTTAATGATGAAAATCACATGGATGCAGTTACGGCTGTTTCAGGGACTGGACCGGCATATTTCTATTTGTTAATTGAAATTATGATTGAAGCAGCAATAAATAATGGTATAGATCCTGAAGTTGCCAGAACCTTGGCTGTTGAAACTGCGAGAGGTGCTTCAGCATTATCTGCTGCAACTGAAGAAGAAATGAAAACCATGATCGAAAAAGTTAGCTCGCCTGGTGGCACTACAATGGCAGCCTTTGAATATTTAGAGGCAAAAGATGCAAAAAAAATATTTTCCAAAGCCATAGATGTGGCTAAAAAAAGAGCAAGTGAATTGGCCAAAGAAGCTAACTAATAAATTATGACAGGTGCCCTCTATTTCTTAATTGAAACTCTGGGTAATTTGGTGTTGCTGTTTTTTATCCTTAGATTCTGGTTACCATTATTCCGTGCTGATTTCAGAAATCCAATTTCACAAACTATACTAAGATTTACTTCACCATTAATCAATCAAGCCAGAAGATTCGCTCCATCAATTGGAAAATTAGATACAGCAACAATATTGATTACGTATACGTTGCAATATTTACTAATCTTAGTCTTAACTTTGATTTCACAAAAAGATGTCAGTAATACATTAATTCTAATTACCGCATTCTTTGAAATTGCATTAGCAAGTGCAGATCTTTTCTTTTTTGCGATTCTTATTAACGTGCTTCTTAGTTGGCTCGCACCATTTTCATACAGTCCATTGAAAAGCTTAGTTGAAAATATAACTGAACCTCTATTGAGACCTTATAGGAAAATGTTTAATCCGATAGGAGGTCTAGATTTCTCGCCCCTGCTTGCAATCATTGCAATCCAAGCCGTTACGATCTTCTTAAGAAACACTGCGCCTATGCATATATAACACAGAAAAAAGATACACTATGAAAAGAATTAAACTGGTATCAATATTACTAATAACTATGTTATACGCATGCAACAGCGAGAAAAAAGAAATACCCCAAGCGCCAAATGCACAAAATAATGTTTTCCATGTCGGTGAATATGCGGTTTATCTCAACACAAATTACACAAGAGATATCTCAAATGATATCGCAATAAAGCATGGGATAAAAAAGAGTGAGAATAGAATTATGCTTAATGTTTCCATCCTGAATAATCAAAGTAAAAAGTCAGTAGAAGGTGCTATCACTATTAATGTAACAAATCTTTTGGGACAAAAAAAAGCAGTAAAAGAAATGAAGGTTGTTGAGAATGATTCAGTTTCTTATGCCTTCTTTTCCGATATCTCAAACCAAGAAACTTTAATTTACAATTTAAGCATTTCCCCTGAACACAAATACAGTAAAAAAATTCAATACACAAACAAGTTCTTTATTAATTGAGTTGGCGATTTCAATTGATTATTATTTTTAATATTTTATTATAGAGTTATTCAAAATTTCCAAATAGATAACTAAATTATCATTAGCTAAAGAGGTTAATAGACCAAGAAATGTCGGGCAACAAAGAAACAAAGAAACAGGCCACGAAGTCGGCAATATTCAGCCATATCGCTAATGAAACTGGTTTAACCAAAAAAGACATATCAGCAGTTTTTGACTCTCTTTCAAATCTAATCAAAAAGAATCTTAAAGGACGAAATGCACCTGGAATGTTTACGATTCCGAGCCTTATTAAAATTAAAGTTTCAAAAAGAGCTGCCACAAAAACAAGACAAGGAGTCAATCCTTTTTCAGGCAAAAAAATGACAATTAAAGGAAAACCTGCAAAGAAGGTTATTAAAGTCGCTGCCTTGAAACGCCTAAAAGATATGCTCTAAATTATGCCTTTGACCGACAAGATGGATCTAGCAAATTTCTTTCAGACAAGTCTCATGACTTTTGATTATGCACTAATCATTTCTTTCATCTTGATCCTGATATTACTTCTAAAATCACGCAGAACAGTAAGAAAAAAAAATACCCAACTAAGGAAAATAAGTCATAGTCATCTTAAGTTAAAGAATAGGGTTAATAGACTCTCAGCAAAGATCAAAATAAGTAAGACGTATAAGAGCAAAAAACAATTGAAAATTAATAAGACAAAAAAACCTACAAATAAAGAAGATTTTGAAGACATAAAATCATTAAAAAAAGAATTAAGCCAATGGAAAAGAAGAGTCCCTCCGTTAATTAATCGATATAAAACATTGTCTTTAGAAAACAAAAAATTAAAAAATGAACTCAAAGATGCGCAACAGATTATTGCACTCAGCGAAGTCATGAATACACCAGATAAAACCAAAACGGTCATTAGTCTAAATAATTACCGGTCCCGAGATAATCTCCAGAAAATTCGAGGGGTTGGACCTTCTACTGAAAAGACTTTGAATAAACACGATATATTTCGTTATAACCAAATAGCAACCATTAGTGAATATGAGATCGAAGAAATTGCCAAAGAAATCAAAGGCCTAAAAAGTCAGATTCATCGAGAAAATTGGATAGGTCAAGCAGAGCTACTGATCAATCAGACTGTCTCTGAACCAGAAAAATCAAAATAAGTGAATAATAAATGCATTCCTTGTTTTTTAGTTTTATTTTAACTCGGCAGAACCAAATTTTAATGAAGCTGAATTAATACAATATCTCAAACCAGTTGGTTTGGGGCCATCCTGAAAGACGTGACCCAAATGGGAATCGCATTGACTGCATAGCACTTCAAGGCCCGCATAAGTGCCATCAGGTCTTTTATGTTTTTCATCCTCAGCTGTCTTAACACGATCATCAGCCAAGGTTAAAAAGAAACTTGGCCAACCGGTACCAGAATCAAATTTATGGTCAGAAGAAAAAAGCTCCGCATCACAACAAACACAGTTATATGTGCCTTTTCGATGTTCGTTTAGATATTCCCCTGTGAAAGGCATCTCCGTTCCTTTTCTTTGAGTGATATGAAACTGCTCTTCGGAGAGCTTCTTCTTTAATTTACTTTTATCGATTATCATAAGAGTTTATTTTTTATTAAAAATAACCTAGCTTTTTTTTACTTTCTTCTTCGCTGTCTTTTTCTTCGCTGTCTTTTTCTTCGCTGTCTTCTTCTTTTCTATAGAATTAAGGAGCAAATTATTCATTCTTTTTACGTATTCAGAAGGATCTTCAAGCTGTTCACCATCGGCAATCAAAGCATGGTCTAATATCGTATTTGATAATAAATTGAATATATCTTCATTATCAGTATTCGTTAACCTCTTGACCAAATCATGTTCTGCGTTAATCTCTAATAGGGGTTTTGTTTCAGGTAATTGCTGACCTGATGCTTCTAACATACGTCGCATCTGAAGAGGTAAATCTTGCTCACCTGATACAACACAAGCAGCCGATTCAACCAATCTTTGACTTATATTAATAGAATCTACCCTATCATTTAAAGCCTTCTTCATTCTCTCGATAAGGTCTTTGTGTTTTTTGTTGACGCTCTCTTGATCCAATTCATCTTCTTTAGGTAAAGATATCTTACCCCTGCCTGCATCCTGAAAACTTTTTCCCTCATATTCAGATAGATGTTCTGCCATCCAAGGATCTATCCTATCTGTAAAGAACAACACTTCAATCCCATGTTTCTCAAGCTGCTCTAGATGTGGATTTGATTTTGCAGCGGAATAATTATCTGCCATAAGATAATATATTTTGTCTTGACTTTTCTTAGCGCTCTTTAGGTATTCATCGATAGATCGAGTCTGAGCCGCTGATTCTGTTTTGGTAGAAGAAAATCTAAGAAGCTTCATCAACTTATCACTATTCTTAGTTTCCTCAACAAAACCTTCTTTAAGAACCTGACCAAATTCCTTCCATAGATTCTGATATTTTTCTTTTTCTTCTTTTGTTTCCTTAGATGCCAATTTACCCAACATATCAAGAACACGTTTCGTTAATGCCGCTTTAATTGCATCTGTCTCTGGGTTTTTTTGTAACAACTCACGCGATATATTCAACGGCAAATCCGAAGAATCAATAACTCCTTTTATAAAACGCAGATATAAAGGCAGAAACTGTTCTGCATCATCCATTATAAATACCCGCTTCACATATAATTTTAATCCTTTAGGGACTTCACGATTCCATAAGTCAAATGGTGCGCGCGATGGAATATACAAAAGACTTGTGTATTCACGCTTCCCTTCCACTTTATTGTGACTCCATTTAACAGGATCTGAATAATCATGCGCAATATGCTTATAAAACTCCTTATATTCGTCATCACTTACTTTGGTTCTTGGTCTATTCCACAATGCTGTTGCAGAGTTAATAACTTTTGTTTCGCTCTCTTTATCAACTGCATCAGTCAATTCAACCGGAAAAGCAATATGATCGGAATACTTTCGGATCAAATTCTCTAATCTCAATTTATCGGCAAATTCTGTTTCTGAAGATTTCAAGTCTAAGGTAATTTTGGTGCCCCGCTCATCACGCTCAATGTCTTCAATAGTAAAATCGCCTTGGCCTTTTGATTCCCATCTGCATGCTTTTGAATTCTTGGCACCAGCTCGTCGAGTTTCTACCGTTACTTTATCCGCCACAATAAATGCTGAATAAAAACCAACTCCAAATTGACCAATTAGTTGAGCGTCTTTTTTTTCGTCACCAGTACGTTTACTCAAAAATTCTGCTGTACCAGATTTAGCAATGGTTCCTAAATTCTCTATCAATTCCTTTCGTGACATTCCGATACCATTGTCAATAATTGAGACAGTTTTATTCTTAGAATCAAAGGAAATGTTTATTTTTAGATCAGGCTGATTCTCCAAAAGATCTGCTTTAGCAAGAGATTCAAACCTTAATTTATCTGCTGCATCGGAAGCATTAGAGATCAATTCCCGCAGAAAGATCTCTTTATTGCTATATAAAGAATGAATCATTAAGTGCAGCAATTGCTTAACTTCGGTTTGAAAACCCATCTTTTCTTTGGTTTTATTTTTACTCACAATTTCTGCTCCTTAAAAAAATAAGATTATATTTCCTGTAACGATTTAAATATTACCCAACGATGGAGGCAATCGTTTAATTTTCAAGTATCTATTCATAATTATATTGTGTATTAAGTAGTCACAATAATTACGCATATTAATTATTTTTTAACTGAATTAAAAATATAATTAATTTAAGGTATGCTTAATTTATCATAACCCTATCCACACTATTTCTGATATTCGAATGACTCAAGAAAAACAAAAGCCGCTCTATTATTATCTTTCTCCGATAAATTGGCACATATGGTTAGCCTTCTTAATTCTAAGATTGAACAGTTTCCTTCCTCTAGACACTCAAATCAAAAATGGAAAATTTATTGGCCGTATTGGACATAAATTGCTTAAAAAAAGAAGAGCAATTACCCGAAGAAATATTAATCTGGCATTTCCTGATTTTTCAAAAAAAGAAAGAGATCAACTCACCTTGGAACACTTTGAAGCCATTGGTGCATCGTTCTCCGAACTGGGTTTAAGCAGATGGGGCTCAAGAAATACATTAATAAAGAATTCAACGTGGGAAGGTAAGGAATATTTGCAAGAAGCCATAGACAGCAAGCGCGGCATTATTCTCCTTAGTGCTCACTTCACAACTCTTGAAATCAGCGGCCGTATCTTAAATTATGGATTTCCTGAATTCAATGTTGTGTACAGAAAGAACCGCAATGAATTTATTAACGAAATACTTCAGTCATCAAGAAAGCGCTATGCCAGAAAAGCCATAGAGAAACGTGACATTAAAAGCATGATTCGTACCCTTCGAAACGGAGGTACAGTTTGGTATGCACCAGACCAGAGTTACAATAGAAAGCAATCCGAGGTAATACCATTTTTCAGTATACCTGCAATGACAAATACTGCGACAAGCACGATCGCTAAACTAGGAAATGCGTTAATACTGCCCTTTTTTCCTAGACGACTTGCTAATGGTAAATATGTATTAACATTTAAGCCTTTGATAAAAGATTTTCCGAGCAATGATGCCGTAAGAGACACCAAAAGATATGTCGAAATTTTAGAAAAGCAAA